>NZ_NHRI01000030.1:0-42397 GCF_003129585.1 Shewanella sp. BC20
AACGTGGGCACCATCGGTCACGTTGACCATGGTAAAACCACTCTGACTGCAGCTATCTCTCACGTACTGGCTAAGACCTACGGTGGCGAAGCTAAAGACTTCTCTCAAATCGATAACGCTCCAGAAGAGCGTGAGCGCGGTATTACCATCAATACCTCTCACATCGAATACGATACTCCAACTCGCCACTACGCACACGTAGACTGCCCAGGCCACGCTGACTATGTTAAAAACATGATCACTGGTGCTGCACAGATGGACGGCGCGATCCTGGTAGTAGCTTCTACTGACGGTCCAATGCCACAAACTCGTGAGCACATCCTGCTGTCTCGCCAAGTAGGCGTACCATTCATCATCGTATTCATGAACAAGTGTGACATGGTTGACGATGCTGAACTGTTAGAATTAGTAGAAATGGAAGTACGGGAACTGTTATCAGAATACGACTTCCCAGGTGATGACTTACCAGTTATCCAAGGTTCAGCTCTGAAAGCGCTAGAAGGCGAGCCAGAGTGGGAAGCTAAGATCATCGAATTAGCAGCGGCACTGGATTCATACATTCCAGAACCAGAGCGTGATATCGATAAGCCATTCCTGATGCCAATCGAAGACGTATTCTCAATCTCTGGCCGTGGTACAGTAGTAACTGGTCGTGTTGAGCGTGGTATCGTACGTGTTGGTGACGAAGTAGAAATCGTTGGTATCCGTGCAACCACTAAGACAACCTGTACTGGTGTTGAAATGTTCCGTAAGCTGCTTGACGAAGGTCGTGCAGGTGAGAACTGTGGTATCCTGTTACGTGGTACTAAGCGTGATGACGTAGAACGTGGTCAAGTATTATCTAAGCCAGGTTCAATCAACCCACACACTACTTTTGAATCAGAAGTATACGTTCTGTCAAAAGAAGAAGGTGGTCGTCACACTCCATTCTTCAAAGGCTACCGTCCACAGTTCTACTTCCGTACAACTGACGTGACTGGAACTATCGAACTGCCAGAAGGCGTAGAGATGGTAATGCCAGGCGACAACATCAAGATGAAAGTGACTCTGATCTGCCCAATCGCGATGGACGAAGGTTTACGCTTCGCAATCCGTGAAGGCGGCCGTACAGTAGGTGCTGGTGTTGTAGCTAAGATTTTCGCTTAATCGCGAATTAGTTATAGTACTGAAAAAGGAAGCTTCGGCTTCCTTTTTTGTTTAAGTCGATTATTTACTAGGTTTTGTGGGTTGCAACGGCTGTGCATCCTTGCTAACAAAGTCGAATAAGAATACAATCTATGGCCGATTTTTGACCCTGAGCTTATGCAACATGCGTTTCTAAGGGTATTCGGAATGCAGAGTATCTAAAGCGTATTGTAACTGGGTCGTATGTCCCTAATTATTGTGCTCAAGCTCAGGCCGTATTGAGTAACGGAATAACCGATGACAACAAATACTGAAAACCAGACTAACTCTCTGGATATCGTGAAGTGGGGTTTAGCGATCCTATTGCTGGCCGCTGCTGTTATTGGCAATCAAATGTATAGCGAGACAAGTGCAGTGATCCGTGCACTGGCTGTTATCGTTGCATTCGCTATTGCTGGTTTTATTGCCCTGCAAACAGAAAAGGGTAAGAAAGCCTTAGCGTTCGCTCGTGAGTCGCAAATTGAAGTGCGCAAGGTCGTATGGCCAACACGTCAAGAAGCGCTTAACACCACTTTTATTGTCCTTGCTGCAACAGGTATTTTAGCCCTTGTTTTATGGGGTTTAGATGCAGTGTTAATGCACATTGTCAATTTCATCACTGGCGTATAGGCACCTCGAATGACTGAAGCTAAAGAAGCTAAAAAAAGATGGTATGTAGTGCAGGCATTCTCAGGCTATGAAAGCCGAGTTTGTAAGTCACTGATTGAATACATTAAAATGCACGGCATGGAAGAGTACTTCGGCGAAGTATTGGTTCCGACTGAAGAAGTCATTGAAATGCGTGCAGGCCAGCGTCGTAAGAGTGAGCGTAAGTTTTTCCCTGGTTATGTTCTAGTCCAGATGGAAATGAACGATGACAGCTGGCATTTAGTCAAAAGCATCCCGCGTGTTTTAGGCTTTATTGGCGGAACTTCTGATCGTCCTGCCCCAATTTCAGATAGAGAAGCGGATGCAATTCTGCGTCGCTTACAAGAAACCACAGCTTCACCGACTCACCGTGTTATTTTCGAGCCGGGCGAAGTGGTGCGTGTTTGTGATGGTCCATTTGCTGACTTTAACGGTACTGTTGAAGAAGTGGATTATGACAAGAGCCGTGTAAAAGTGTCGGTAATGATCTTTGGTCGTTCTACACCTGTTGAGCTCGATTTTAGTCAAGTCGAAAAAGGCTGATTAAATTAAATACAAAAATCCGTTTGGCAACGGGTGCGGATTTCTATATAATCCGCACCCGTTGTTTTCGGGGGAGCACGTCGGCATGTCGCTGATGCGCGTTTGAACCCAAACTGAGGAAATGTCAGATGGCAAAAAAGATTGATGCTTATATTAAGCTACAAGTGAAATCAGGTTCTGCGAACCCTTCACCACCAGTTGGTCCAGCTCTGGGTCAGAAAGGTGTGAACATCATGGAATTCTGTAAAGCGTTCAACGCCCGTACAGAAAAAATGGAAAAAGGCATGCCTATTCCAGTCGTGATCACTGTATACAGTGACCGTTCATTCACTTTCGAAACTAAGACTCCACCAGCTTCTTACTTACTGAAGACTGCTGCAGGCCTGAAATCAGGTTCTCCACGTCCAAACACTCAGAAAGTAGGTACTATCGCTCGTGCTAAGATTCAAGAAATTGCTGAATTGAAAGCGGCCGATATGACTGGTGCTGATGTTGAAGCGATGACTCGCTCAATCGAAGGTACTGCGCGTTCAATGGGTTTGGTTGTAGAGGGTTAATATAATGGCAAAACTAACTAAACGCATGCGCGTAATCCGCGAGAAAGTTGACGGTACTAAGTTATACGAAATCAACGACGCTGTTGCTCTGTTAAAAGAATTAGCGACTGCTAAGTTCGTTGAAAGTGTTGACGTTGCTGTTAACCTGGGTATCGACCCACGTAAATCAGATCAAAACGTTCGTGGTGCTACTGTATTACCACACGGTACTGGTCGTGACGTTCGCGTTGCAGTATTTACACAAGGTGCAAATGCTGAAGCTGCAAAAGCTGCTGGTGCAGAACTCGTTGGTATGGATGATCTGGCTGAGCAAATCAAAGCTGGTGAAATGAACTTCGACGTAGTTATCGCATCTCCAGATGCAATGCGCGTTGTTGGTATGTTAGGTCAAATCTTAGGCCCACGTGGTTTAATGCCTAACCCAAAAACTGGCACAGTAACGCCAAACGTTGCTGAAGCAGTTAAGAACGCCAAAGCTGGTCAAGTTCGTTACCGCAACGACAAGAACGGTATTATCCACACTACTATCGGTAAAGTGGATTTCACACCAGTTCAATTGAAAGAAAACTTGGAAGCGTTAATCTCTGCACTGAAAAAGGCTAAGCCTGCAGTTGCAAAAGGTGTATACGTGAAAAAAGTAAGCATCTCTACCACTATGGGTGCAGGTGTAGCTATCGACCAAGCGACTCTCGATACAGCTAACTAATTTTACAAGGTGAGCGCATTAGTCTATAATGCGCGCACTTTGTGGGTTGAAGCCTGTTTTTGATGCTTAATGCATCATTAATTAGGCTTCCGTCCAAGACCGCAGGTGTTTACTTTAACGGTTTACTTAATTTCCTGCGTAGACGGTGTCAGGCCCCAGCTAAATTTTTTTACTGGATAATCTGCACCGTAAGTCACTAAATACATAAGTATTTAGTATGGTAAGTACTAGGGAATACCCTAGGTGGAATCCAGGAGTAAAGCCAATGGCATTAAGACTCGAAGACAAAAAAGCGATTGTTGCTGAAGTCAACGAAGCTGCCAAAGGTGCGCTATCTGCAGTAGCCGCTGATTCTCGCGGTGTAACTGTAGGTGCTATGACCGGTCTGCGTAAAAAAGCTCGCGAAGCTGGTGTTTATGTACGTGTAGTACGTAACACTCTGGCTCGCCGTGCTGTTGAAGGTACTGCATTTGAGTGCCTAGCAGAAACGTTCACTGGCCCAACTTTGATTGCTTTCTCTAACGAGCACCCAGGTGCTGCAGCTCGTCTGTTAAAAGACTTTGCTAAAGAGCAAGCTAACTTCGAAGTTAAAGGCGCAGCCTTTGAAGGGAATTTCATCCCTGCAGCTGACATTGATCGTTTGGCGAAACTGCCAACATACGAAGAAGCACTAGCTCAGTTAATGATGACTATGAAAGAAGCATCTGCTGGCAAGTTCGTTCGTACTCTGGCCGCCCTGCGCGATCAAAAACAAGAAGCCGCTTAATTTTAAGCTGGCTGCTTAATAAAATTGAATTCAGAACAATAGGAAACATTTGTTATGTCTATCACTAAAGACCAAATCTTAGAAGCCTTTGCAGCTATGTCTGTAATGGAAGTTGTTGAACTGATCGAAGCTATGGAAGAGAAGTTCGGCGTTTCTGCTGCTGCTGCAGTAGTTGCTGGCGGTGCTGCTGATGCAGGTGCTGCTGCTGAAGAACAAACAGAATTCACTGTTATGTTAACTGCTCACGGCGACAACAAAGTTGCTGTTATTAAAGCAATCCGTGGCGCAACTGGTTTAGGCCTGAAAGAAGCTAAAGCAATGTCTGAAGCTGCTCCAGTAGCAGTTAAAGAAGGCGTTTCTAAAGAAGAAGCTGAAGCTCTGAAGAAAGAACTGGTTGAAGCTGGTGCTACAGTAGAGATCAAGTAAGCTATTATGTAGCTTACTCACCCAAGCCAATTGGGTGGAGGCTGGCGGTTTTTTAACCGTCGGCCTTTTTTGCGCTATATGCGTCGGCGATTTTTTTTCACCGTTTATCGCCAAATTTTGCAGTCCCTAGCAGAGATTACTGGTTAGGTTCTTGCCATCAACGGTGATGGGCAAACGTGCTGAATTTAATGACTATTGTTATAAGTTCAGTCTTGGTCACATCTCGCAAGCAGAGGAAACCCATGGTTTACTCCTATTCTGAAAAGAAGCGTATTCGCAAAGACTTTGGTAAGCGTCCACAGGTGTTGGATATTCCTTACCTTTTGTCTATTCAGTTAGACTCTTTTAAGAAGTTCACCGATCAAGATCCTACCGGTGAGCGCGGTTTAGAAGCCGCCTTCCGTAGCGTTTTTCCCATCAAGAGCTTTTCTGGTAATTCAGAACTGCAATACGTCAGCTATAAGCTTGGCGAGCCTGTTTTTGATGTGAAAGAGTGTCAGATCCGTGGTGTTACATATTCAGCTCCACTGCGCGTTAAGTTACGCATGGTGTTGTATGATCGTGAAGCAGCGGCCGGCACTGTAAAAGATATTAAAGAACAAGAAGTCTACATGGGCGATATCCCATTGATGACTGACAATGGTACCTTTGTGATCAACGGTACTGAGCGTGTAATCGTATCTCAATTACACCGTTCTCCAGGCGTATTCTTCGATCACGACCGTGGTAAAACCCACTCATCAGGTAAGGTGCTGTATAACGCACGTATCATTCCTTACCGTGGTTCATGGTTAGACTTTGAATTCGATCCTAAAGATGCGCTGTTCGTACGTATTGACCGTCGCCGTAAATTACCTGCGACCATCATTCTGCGAGCATTAGAGTACTCTACTCAAGAGATCCTCGACCTGTTCTTCGAACGTGTTGAATTCAAGATCAAGAAAGATACTCTGGTTATGACCTTAGTTCCTGAGCGTCTGCGTGGCGAAACCGCCAGCTACGACATCAAGGATGCTGAAGGTACCGTCTTGGTTGAAGCGGGCCGTCGCGTGACTGCACGTCATATTCGCCAACTCGAAAAAACCAACACCACTGAACTCGAAGTACCAGTTGAGTACATCGTGGGCAAATATGCTGCTCAAGATTACATCGATCCGGACACGGGTGAAGTATTAGTTTCTGCTAACAGTGAAATCAGCTTAGAAGACTTAGCGAAGTTATCACTGGCAGGCATCAAAGAGCTGAGCACGTTGTACATCAACGAGCTAGACCACGGTGCTTATATCTCTGACACTCTGCGTATCGATCCAACCACTAACCGCTTAGAAGCGTTAGTTGAGATCTACCGCATGATGCGTCCTGGTGAGCCACCAACCAAAGATGCCGCAGAAGCCCTGTTCCAAAACTTATTCTTCAGCGAAGAACGTTATGACCTGTCTAAAGTAGGTCGTATGAAGTTCAACCGTCGTCTCAGCATTCCTGATGACGAAGGTAGCGGCGTACTGTCTAAAGAAGACATCGTTGCAGTAATGAAGAACATCATTCACATCCGTAACGGCTTCGACGAAGTGGACGATATCGACCACTTAGGCAACCGTCGTATTCGTTCTGTGGGTGAAATGGCTGAAAACCAATTCCGTGTTGGTCTGGTCCGTGTTGAGCGCGCCGTGCGTGAACGTCTATCATTAGGCGATCTGAACGAGCTGATGCCACAAGACTTAATCAACGCTAAGCCAATCTCTGCTGCAGTGAAAGAGTTCTTCGGTTCTTCTCAGCTGTCACAATTCATGGACCAAAACAACCCGCTGTCAGAAGTAACGCATAAGCGTCGTATTTCTGCTCTAGGCCCAGGTGGTTTGACCCGTGAACGTGCTGGCTTCGAAGTCCGCGACGTACACCCAACGCACTATGGTCGTTTATGTCCAATTGAGACCCCTGAAGGTCCAAACATTGGTCTGATCAACTCATTAGCCAGCTTTGCCCGTACTAACTCTTACGGCTTCTTAGAAACCCCATACCGCAAAGTGGTAGACGGTGTGATCACTGACGATGTGGAATACTTGTCAGCGATTGAAGAAGGTCGTTATGTAATTGCACAGGCGAACATCGAAGTTGACTCACAAGGTCGCATGGTTGAAGAACAGATCGCATGTCGTCACAAAGGTGAATCTACCTTTATGCGCGCGTCTGACATTCAATACATGGACGTATCGCCACAACAGATCATCTCTGTTGCTGCGTCTCTGATCCCGTTCTTAGAACACGACGACGCGAACCGTGCATTGATGGGTGCGAACATGCAACGTCAAGCGGTACCAACACTGAAATCAGAGAAGCCTCTGGTCGGTACTGGTATTGAGCGCACGTTAGCTGTGGACTCAGGCGTAGTTGTTGCTGCCAAACGTGGCGGTGTGATCGATTACGTTGATGCGAGCCGTATCGTTGTTAAAGTAAATGAAGACGAGCTGCGCCCAGGCGAAGCAGGTATCGACATTTACAACCTGACTAAGTACACCCGTTCTAACCAAAACACTTGTATCAACCAACGTCCATGTTGTTCAGTTGGTGAGCCAGTGGTTCGTGGTGACGTGTTAGCAGACGGTCCGTCTACTGACTTAGGTGACTTAGCCCTTGGCCAGAACATGCGTATCGCGTTCATGCCTTGGAACGGTTACAACTTCGAAGACTCGATCTTAATTTCTGAGCGTGTTGCACAGGAAGACCGTTTCACCACTATCCACATTCAAGAGCTGTCTTGTATCGCTCGTGATACCAAGCTGGGTAGCGAAGAAATCACTGCTGACATTCCAAACGTAGGTGAATCTGCTCTGTCGAAACTCGACGAGTCAGGTATCGTTTACATCGGTGCAGAAGTGAAGGGTGGTGACATTCTGGTAGGTAAAGTCACGCCAAAAGGCGAGACACAACTGACTCCAGAAGAGAAGTTACTGCGCGCCATCTTCGGTGAGAAAGCGTCTGATGTGAAAGACAGCTCACTGCGTGTACCTAACTCTGTTAAAGGTACCATCATCGACGTTCAGGTATTTACCCGTGACGGCGTTGAGAAAGACAAACGCGCCATTGAAATCGAAGAAATGCACATTGCCCAAGCTCGTAAAGACTTAGGCGAAGAGTTCAAGATCCTTGAAGAAGGCGTATTGAGCCGTGCGCGCAACTTATTATTAAGTGCCGGTTTCACTGAAGCACAAATCGCAGCATTGCCACGTAAAGATGTATTGGTTCAAGTCATTGACGATGAAACCAAACAAACTGAACTTGAGCAATTAGCTGAACAGCATGAAGAGCTGAAAGCAGACTTCGATAAGAAGTTTGAAATCAAACGTCGCAAGATCACCCAAGGTGATGACTTGGCACCGGGCGTACTGAAGATCGTTAAGGTTTACTTAGCGGTTAAACGTACTATCCAACCAGGTGACAAGATGGCGGGTCGTCACGGTAACAAGGGTGTTATCTCTAAGATTAACCCAATTGAAGACATGCCGTACGACGAGCAAGGCAACCCTGTGGACATCGTATTGAACCCGCTAGGCGTTCCATCACGTATGAACATCGGTCAGGTTCTTGAAGTTCACTTAGGTGCTGCTGCTAAAGGTATTGGTAACAAGATTGCTGCCATGCTGGAAGATCAGCGCGAGAAGGGACTTGCAGAAGTTCGTAGCTACATCAAGCAAGTGTACGAATTAGGTGACGAAGTGCAGCAGCGCGTTGACATCGATTCATTCACTGACGATGAGTTACTGCGCTTAGCGAACAACCTGAAAGGCGGTATCCCAGTTGCTACGCCAGCCTTCGACGGTGCTAAAGAGAAAGAGATCAAGCAGATGCTTGAGCTTGCAGGCTTGCCAACCTCTGGTCAGCTGAAATTATTTGATGGTCGTACCGGTAACGAATTTGAGCGTCCAGTAACTGTAGGTTACATGTACATGCTCAAACTGAACCACTTAGTTGACGATAAGATGCACGCCCGTTCTACCGGTTCGTACAGCTTAGTGACTCAACAACCACTGGGCGGTAAAGCTCAGTTCGGTGGTCAGCGTTTCGGGGAGATGGAAGTGTGGGCACTAGAAGCATACGGTGCCGCTTATACGCTTCAAGAAATGCTCACCGTGAAATCGGATGACGTTAACGGTCGTACTCAGATGTATAAGAACATCGTCGACGGTAACCATCAGATGCAGCCTGGCATGCCAGAGTCCTTCAACGTATTACTGAAGGAGATCCGTTCACTCGGTATCAACATCGAGTTGGATCAGGAATAAGCGCAGGTATTTAGCCGCGTTTGGCAACAGAATGGTGCTCCGTGAGAGCGGAGCACCCGGTTTAACTCCTTCAGGAGAGAAACGTGAAAGACTTATTAAAGTTTCTGAAACAGCAAAGCAAGACTGAAGAATTTAACGGCATCAAAATTGGTCTGGCATCGCCTGATCTGATCCGTTCTTGGTCTTTTGGTGAAGTTAAGAAGCCAGAAACCATTAACTACCGTACCTTCAAGCCTGAGCGTGAAGGTCTGTTCTGTGCGCGTATCTTTGGCCCAGTCAAAGATTACGAATGTTTGTGCGGTAAGTACAAGCGTTTGAAGCACCGTGGTGTGATCTGTGAAAAGTGTGGCGTAGAAGTTACCCAGACTAAAGTACGTCGTGAGCGTATGGGTCACATTGAACTGGCTAGCCCAGTTGCCCACATTTGGTTCTTGAAATCACTGCCGTCCCGTATCGGTTTAATGCTGGACATGACGCTACGTGATATCGAGCGCGTACTGTACTTTGAATCTTTCGTCGTGATCGAGCCTGGCATGACCAGCCTTGAACGTGGCCAAATGCTGACAGAAGAAAACTATCTGGACGCATTAGAAGAGTACGGTGACGAATTCGAAGCTAAGATGGGTGCTGAAGCGGTATTAGAACTGCTGCGCGCAATCGATCTCGAAAAAGAAATCGAACAAATGCGTGAAGAGCTGCCATCAATCAACTCTGAGACTCGTCGCAAGAAAGTGACCAAGCGTCTTAAGTTGATGGAAGCGTTCCACACGTCTGGCAACAAGCCAGAGTGGATGATCTTAAAAGTACTGCCTGTGTTACCACCTGACTTACGTCCGCTGGTACCGCTCGATGGCGGCCGCTTCGCAACTTCAGATCTGAACGATCTGTACCGCCGCGTGATCAACCGTAACAACCGTTTGAAGCGTCTGTTAGATTTAGCTGCGCCGGACATCATCGTACGCAACGAAAAGCGTATGTTACAAGAGTCTGTTGATGCGCTATTAGATAACGGTCGTCGTGGTCGTGCTATTACCGGTTCTAACAAACGTCCTCTGAAATCTTTGGCCGATATGATCAAAGGTAAACAAGGTCGTTTCCGTCAGAACTTGTTAGGTAAGCGTGTTGACTACTCTGGTCGTTCGGTAATTACCGTAGGTCCTACTTTACGTCTGCACCAATGTGGTCTTCCTAAGAAGATGGCACTGGAACTGTTCAAGCCATTCATCTATGGCAAGCTGGAAGGTCGTGGCTTAGCGACAACCATCAAAGCGGCTAAGAAGATGGTAGAGCGTGAAGTGGCGGAAGTTTGGGACGTTCTGGATGAAGTGATCCGCGAACACCCAGTGATGCTTAACCGTGCACCAACACTGCATAGACTGGGTATCCAAGCGTTCGAACCTGTACTGATTGAAGGTAAAGCAATCCAGTTACACCCACTCGTTTGTGCGGCATACAACGCCGACTTCGACGGTGACCAAATGGCGGTACACGTACCGTTAACACTGGAAGCGCAGCTTGAAGCTCGTGCCCTGATGATGTCTACCAACAACATCCTGTCACCTGCGAACGGCGAGCCTGTAATCACGCCGTCTCAAGACGTGGTATTAGGTCTGTACTACACCAGCCGTGAGCGTATCAACGGCCGTGGTGAAGGTATGTACTTTATGTCTGTTGCTGAAGTTGAAAAAGCTTACGCAACTGGCGCTGCTGAACTGCATGCACGCGTGAAAGTGCGTATCACTGAAACCGTTATCGGTGACAATGGTGAGCGTACTGAACAACGTCGTATCGTAGATACTACTGTTGGTCGTGCTCTGCTGTCACAAATTCTGCCAGCAGGTTTGTCATTTGATCTGGTTAACCAGAACATGGGCAAAAAGCAGATTTCTAAACTATTGAACACTTGTTACCGTCAATTAGGTCTGAAAGATACCGTTATCTTCGCTGACCAACTGATGTACACAGGTTTCCGTTACGCCACTATCTCTGGTGCATCTGTCGGTATCGACGACATGGTGATCCCAGCTGAGAAGTACACCTTAGTTGCTGACGCTGAAGCAGAAGTGCTCGAAATTCAAGAGCAGTTCCAATCAGGTCTGGTGACCGCGGGTGAGCGTTACAACAAAGTAATCGACATCTGGGCAAGTGCGAACGAAAAAGTTTCTAAAGCGATGATGGAAAACCTGTCAACTGAGACAGTGATTAACCGTGATGGCGTTGAAGAGAAACAAGCTTCGTTCAACAGCATTTACATGATGGCCGACTCGGGCGCTCGTGGTAGTGCCGCACAGATCCGTCAGTTAGCGGGTATGCGTGGTCTGATGGCGAAACCAGACGGTTCGATCATCGAAACCCCAATCGTTGCGAACTTCCGTGAAGGTCTGAACGTTCTTCAGTACTTCATCTCAACCCACGGTGCGCGTAAAGGTCTAGCCGATACCGCATTGAAGACAGCGAACTCGGGTTACCTGACTCGTCGTCTGGTTGACGTTGCTCAAGACTTAGTGGTCATCGAAGACGATTGTGGTACTCACGAAGGTCTGACAATGAAGCCGCTGATCGAAGGTGGTGACGTTGTTGAGCCATTGCGTGAACGCGTACTGGGTCGTGTGGTTGCTGTTGATGTTCTGTACCCAGGTACTGAAGATGTGCTTGCACCACGTAACACTCTGCTCGACGAAGCATGGTGTGACAAGTTAGAAGAACACTCAATCGACGAAGTGATTGTACGTTCAGTAATTACCTGTGATACCGACTTCGGTGTGTGTGCGGCATGTTATGGCCGTGACTTAGCCCGTGGTCACCTGATTAACCACGGCGAAGCCATCGGTGTTGTCGCGGCACAATCAATCGGTGAACCAGGTACACAGTTAACGATGCGTACGTTCCACATCGGTGGTGCGGCATCGAGAGCGTCTGCAGAAAACAACGTTCAAGTGAAGAACTCTGGTTCGTTGAAACTGCACAACGCTAAGTACGTGACTAACACTGACGGCAAGCTGGTTATCGTTTCTCGTTCTTCTGAACTGGCGATCATCGACGAATTAGGTCGTGAGAAAGAGCGTTATAAAGTGCCTTACGGTACTGTGCTCGAGAAGTTAGAAGAAGCATCAGTTGAAGCGGGCGATATCATCGCTAACTGGGATCCACATACTCACCCAATCATCACTGAAGTGGCGGGTAGTATTAAGTTCGTTGATATGATCGACGGCGTGACCATGACTCGTCAAACAGACGAACTGACAGGTCTGTCATCAATCGTGATCCTCGACGTGGGTCAACGTGGTTCTGCGGGTAAAGAAATGCGCCCAATGATCCGTCTGGTTGGTGCCGACGGTAGCGACCTGATGATCCCAGGTACTGAAGTACCAGCACAATACTTCTTACCAGGCAGTGCGATCGTTAACCTTGACGACAACGCGCAAATCGCCGTGGGTGACGCGTTAGCACGTATTCCACAAGAATCGTCTAAAACACGCGACATCACGGGTGGTCTACCACGCGTTGCTGACCTGTTCGAAGCTCGTAAGCCAAAAGAGCCTGCAATTCTGGCGGAAATCTCTGGTACCATCTCGTTTGGTAAAGAGACCAAAGGCAAGCGTCGTCTGGTGATCACACCAGCGGATGGCGGTGAACAGTACGAAGAGATGATCCCGAAATGGCGTAACTTAAACGTGTTCGAAGGTGAAAAAGTCGAACGTGGTGAAGTTATTGCTGACGGTCCAGAAGCGGCGCACGACATTCTGCGTCTACGTGGCATCCACAACGTAGCAAACTACATTGTGAATGAAGTACAAGACGTATACCGTCTACAAGGCGTGAAGATCAACGATAAACATATCGAAGTGATCATCCGTCAAATGCTGCGTAAGTGCGTGATCACCTCTGCGGGTGACAGTGAGTTCTTAGAAGGCGAACAAGTAGAAGTGTCTCGCGTGAAGATCGCTAACCGCGACCTGATCGAACAAGGTAAAGTGCCTGCGACCTTCGAACGTGAACTGCTGGGTATTACCAAAGCGTCTCTGGCAACAGAATCGTTTATCTCTGCAGCATCGTTCCAAGAAACAACTCGCGTACTGACAGAAGCTGCCGTAGGTGGTAAGTCTGATAACTTACGTGGTCTGAAAGAAAACGTAATCGTTGGCCGTCTGATCCCAGCCGGTACTGGTTATGCTTATCACAAGACCCGTAACGATGCCCGTGCTAAGAAAGACGAGCCAGTTGTAGTGAATAAGATCACTGCAAGTGAAGCGGAACAAAACCTTGCAGACCTCTTAAACCTGGCAGGTAGCCAAGATTAAGTAATCAGTTTGTAACAAAAAGGCGCCTATGGCGCCTTTTTTATTGTAAAATGCCGCAAAAGTTGGCTATTTCTTGACAGTCAGGCATTACCTTTCTAAAATTCCGCGTCCCACCATTGTGGGATATAGATTTTTCACACCTTATCGTTGAGTTTGATTCAACTGTTTCGGAGCTATACATGGCAACTGTAAACCAGTTGGTACGTAAGCCACGCGCACCTAAAGTCGAAAAGACTAACGTGCCTGCGTTGAACGCGTGCCCACAAAAACGTGGTGTATGTACACGTGTGTACACTACTACCCCTAAAAAACCTAACTCTGCACTACGTAAAGTAGCTCGTGTGCGCTTAACTAACGGTTTCGAAGTTACTTCGTACATCGGCGGTGAAGGCCACAACCTGCAGGAACACAGCGTGATCTTAATCCGTGGTGGTCGTGTTAAAGACTTACCAGGTGTGCGCTATCACACTGTTCGTGGCGCCCTAGACTGTGCTGGCGTGAACACTCGTCGCCAAGGTCGTTCTAAGTACGGTGCTAAGCGTCCTAAGTCTTAACGCAATCCGTTAAGTAAGGCCAAGCTAGTTTTATTTTGAGAATTCCAGTTTTGGAAATCCCTGAAGCATACGGAGAATTGTTATGCCAAGACGTCGCGTTGTAGGACAACGTAAAATCCTACCAGATCCAAAGTTTCACAGTGAGTTGCTGGCTAAGTTCATCAACGTCATTATGCAAGACGGCAAAAAGTCGACTGCAGAAAAAATCATTTACAAGGCGCTAGATGTTATCGCTGAAAAGAAAGGCGCTAACCATTTAGACATCCTTGAAGCAGCCCTGGACAACGTTCGCCCATCAGTCGAGGTTAAATCTCGTCGCGTTGGTGGTTCTACTTACCAGGTACCATGTGAAGTTCGTCCTGTGCGTCGTAACGCACTGGCGATGCGCTGGTTAGTTGAAGCTGCTCGTAAGCGTGGTGAAAAATCTATGGCTTTACGTCTAGCAGGTGAAATGCTAGATGCGTCTGAAAACAAAGGTACTGCTGTTAAGAAGCGTGAAGACGTGCACCGCATGGCTGAAGCTAACAAGGCCTTTGCTCATTACCGTTGGTAATCTGATGGTGTGGGCTTAGGCCCACACCATTGTTGTTGATATTGCCAAGGCATTAGTCTTGGTGGAGAGGGTATAATAGTGGCTCGTACAACCCCAATTGAGCGTTATCGTAATATCGGTATTTGTGCTCATGTGGATGCAGGTAAAACCACCACAACAGAACGTGTTCTGTTCTATACCGGTTTGTCTCATAAAATCGGTGAGGTGCATGACGGCGCCGCGACCACTGACTGGATGGTACAAGAGCAAGAGCGTGGTATTACTATCACCTCGGCCGCTGTAACCACATTCTGGCGTGGTATGGATGCTCAATTCACTGAACACCGCATCAATATCATCGATACCCCTGGTCACGTTGACTTCACTATTGAAGTTGAACGTTCTTTGCGCGTTCTCGACGGCGCTGTAGTGGTTTTCTGTGGTTCTTCAGGTGTTGAACCTCAATCAGAAACCGTTTGGCGTCAAGCTGACAAATACCGCGTTCCACGCTTAGTGTTTGTTAACAAGATGGACCGCGCAGGTGCGGACTTTGAACGTGTAGTGAAGCAAATCAGAACTCGCCTGGGAGCGACTTGTGTGCCTATTCAATTGAATATCGGCGCAGAAGAAAACTTCACTGGCGTGATCGACTTAATCAAGATGAAAGCCATTAACTGGAACGAAGCGGACCAGGGTATGACTTTCACTTATGAAGAGATCCCTGCAGAGTTGGCGGCGAAAGCGGCTGAAATGCATGAGTATCTGGTTGAGGCAGCAGCCGAGGCCTCGGATGAACTGATGGACAAGTACCTTGAAGAAGGCACTCTGTCAGAAGACGAGATCAAGAAGGCACTGCGTCAGCGTACTATTAATAATGAAATCGTTTTAGCGACCTGTGGTTCTGCATTTAAGAACAAAGGCGTTCAAGCGGTTCTTGATGCGGTTGTGGAATTCTTGCCAGCCCCCGTCGATGTGCCTCCAATTAAGGGCATTGATGACAATGAGCAAGAAGTTGAGCGCCCATCAGATGACAATGCCCCTTTTGCGGCGTTGGCATTTAAGATTGCTACAGACCCGTTCGTGGGTACTTTGACCTTTATTCGCGTGTACTCTGGCGTACTCGAATCAGGTTCTGGCGTTTATAACTCTGTTAAACAGAAGCGTGAACGTATCGGCCGTATCGTGCAAATGCACGCTAACGATCGTACAGAACTGAAAGAAGTTCGTGCAGGTGATATCGCTGCGGCTATCGGTCTGAAAGAAGTTACCACGGGTGATACACTTTGTGATCCTGATCATAAGGTGATCTTGGAACGCATGGAGTTCCCTGAGCCAGTAATTACCATTGCCGTTGAGCCTAAGTCTAAAGCAGACCAAGATAAAATGGGTATCGCGCTGCAAAAACTCGCAGCGGAAGATCCATCCTTCCGGGTTGAGACTGACGAAGAATCATCACAAACACTGATTTCTGGAATGGGTGAGTTACACTTAGACATTATCGTTGACCGTATGCGTCGCGAATTTGGTGTTGAGTGTAACGTTGGTAAGCCACAAGTGGCCTACCGCGAAACCATTCGCGCATCAGTCGAGGCTGAAGGTAAATTTGTACGCCAATCAGGTGGCCGTGGACAATTCGGTCATGTTTGGTTAAAACTAGAGCCTAATGAAGAAGGCGCTGGTTACGAATTTATCAACGCGATCGTTGGGGGTGTAGTTCCACGTGAATTCATTCCAGCGGTTGATAAAGGTATCCAAGAGCAGATGAAGAACGGTGTTCTCGCCGGCTTCCCTGTGTTGGACGTGAAGGTCACTCTGTTCGACGGTTCATATCACGATGTGGACTCGAATGAAATGGCGTTCAAAATTGCGGGTTCTATGGGCTTCAAAAAGGGTGCGCTCGAAGCGAATCCTGTGTTGCTCGAGCCTTGCATGAAAGTAGAAGTAACTACTCCTGAGAACTACATGGGCGATGTGGTTGGTGACTTAAACCGTCGTCGTGGTTTGATTGAAGGTATGGATGATGGCTTTGGTGGCATCAAAATAGTCCATGCTGTAGTGCCTCTTTCTGAAATGTTTGGTTATGCAACTGATTTGCGTTCTGCGACTCAGGGTCGTGCTTCCTACTCCATGGAGTTCTTGAAGTACACTGATGCACCGCAAAACATTGCGAAAGCGATTATTGAATCTCGTAGCTAATTTTAAGTTACGACATAAATGTAATATGGTCCTGTTGATACAGGATTATTCTGAAAAGAAAGGAATATATCGTGGCAAAAGCTAAATTTGAACGTAATAAGCCTCACGTAAACGTGGGCACCATCGGTCACGTTGACCATGGTAAAACCACTCTGACTGCAGCTATCTCTCACGTACTGGCTAAGACCTACGGTGGCGAAGCTAAAGACTTCTCTCAAATCGATAACGCTCCAGAAGAGCGTGAGCGCGGTATTACCATCAATACCTCTCACATCGAATACGATACTCCAACTCGCCACTACGCACACGTAGACTGCCCAGGCCACGCTGACTATGTTAAAAACATGATCACTGGTGCTGCACAGATGGACGGCGCGATCCTGGTAGTAGCTTCTACTGACGGTCCAATGCCACAAACTCGTGAGCACATCCTGCTGTCTCGCCAAGTAGGCGTACCATTCATCATCGTATTCATGAACAAGTGTGACATGGTTGACGATGCTGAACTGTTAGAATTAGTAGAAATGGAAGTACGGGAACTGTTATCAGAATACGACTTCCCAGGTGATGACTTACCAGTTATCCAAGGTTCAGCTCTGAAAGCGCTAGAAGGCGAGCCAGAGTGGGAAGCTAAGATCATCGAATTAGCAGCGGCACTGGATTCATACATTCCAGAACCAGAGCGTGATATCGATAAGCCATTCCTGATGCCAATCGAAGACGTATTCTCAATCTCTGGCCGTGGTACAGTAGTAACTGGTCGTGTTGAGCGTGGTATCGTACGTGTTGGTGACGAAGTAGAAATCGTTGGTATCCGTGCAACCACTAAGACAACCTGTACTGGTGTTGAAATGTTCCGTAAGCTGCTTGACGAAGGTCGTGCAGGTGAGAACTGTGGTATCCTGTTACGTGGTACTAAGCGTGATGACGTAGAACGTGGTCAAGTATTATCTAAGCCAGGTTCAATCAACCCACACACTACTTTTGAATCAGAAGTATACGTTCTGTCAAAAGAAGAAGGTGGTCGTCACACTCCATTCTTCAAAGGCTACCGTCCACAGTTCTACTTCCGTACAACTGACGTGACTGGTACCATCGAACTGCCAGAAGGCGTAGAGATGGTAATGCCAGGCGACAACATCAAGATGAAAGTGACTCTGATCTGCCCAATCGCGATGGACGAAGGTTTACGCTTCGCAATCCGTGAAGGTGGCCGTACAGTAGGTGCTGGTGTTGTAGCTAAGATTTTCGCTTAATCGCGAATTAGTTATAGTACTGAAAAAGGAAGCTTCGGCTTCCTTTTTTATTTTGGGCTGGCGTTATTCTGAAATTTGTGTAGAATACCCGCCACTCTGAAGTTGAATAGTCTTTTTGATGACTATTTACACAGCGGGCTTGAAATCTAATTTTAGATAAGTATAATGGCCCCCTCGTTAACCTAGGTTAGCGAATTAAATGATGATTCAATGAACTCGTCATTATCATAGCGGCTCCGATTGGGAGTCGAACGGTTAAATCATCTCGCTCTGCTTTTCCAGTTAGGAAGAAGCTAGAGGGTGATTTTTTATGTGTCCATTTTAGGAGCTCTGGTCAATGCAGAACCAAAGAATCCGTATCCGCTTAAAAGGATTTGATCATCGCTTAATTGATCAGTCTACAGCGGAAATCGTTGAAACTGCTAAGCGTACAGGCGCCCAAGTACGTGGTCCAATTCCACTACCTACGCGCAAAGAGCGTTATACCGTTTTGATCTCTCCGCACGTTAATAAAGATGCTCGTGACCAGTACGAATTACGTACTCACAAGCGCCTGGTTGACATCGTAGAGCCAACTGAAAAGACTGTAGACGCTCTAATGCGTTTAGATCTTGCGGCTGGTGTCGACGTACAGATTAGCTTGGGTTAATTGAGATCCTTAGAAGAGGTTTGAGAGATGGCTATCGGTCTTATTGGTCGTAAAGTTGGTATGACTCGCATCTTCACTGAAGATGGTGTTTCTATACCTGTTACAGTAATTGAAGTTGCTGGCAACCGTGTTACTCAAGTGAAAACTTTAGAAACTGACGGCTACCGCGCGCTTCAAGTTACTACTGGTACCAAAAAAGCCAATCGCATCACTAAACCAGAAGCAGGTCACTTTGCCAAGAGCGGTGTTGAAGCCGGTCGTGGACTGTGGGAATTGCGTCTGGCAGACGGTGAAGGCGAAGGCATTGAAGTTGGTGCTGAGCTAAATGTAGGTATCTTCGCTGATGTAGCGAAAGTTGACGTTACTGGTCAATCTAAAGGTAAAGGCTTCCAAGGCGGCGTTAAGCGTTGGAACTTCCGTACTCAAGATATGACTCACGGTAACTCTTTGTCGCACCGTTCGAACGGTTCTATCGGTCAGAACCAAACGCCTGGTCGCGTATTTAAAGGCAAGAAAATGTCAGGCCACATGGGTGCCGAGCGTGTTACTACTCAAAATCTAGACGTTGTACGTGTAGATGTTGAACGTAACCTGCTACTGGTTAAAGGTGCTGTTCCGGGCGCAACTAACGGCGACCTGATCATCAAGCCTGCAGTTAAAGCTTAAGGTCTGAGGAGATAGTAATGGAATTGGTATTGAAAGACGCGCAAAGCGCTCTTGAAGTTTCCGAAACTACCTTCGGCCGTGACTTTAACGAGGCACTGGTTCATCAGGTAGTTGTAGCATACGCTGCAAACGCACGTCAGGGCACTCGTGCTCAAAAGACTCGTGCGGAAGTAACTGGCTCTGGCAAAAAGCCATGGCGCCAAAAAGGCACTGGCCGCGCTCGTGCGGGTGGTGTTAAGGGCCCAATCTGGCGTGGCGGTGGCGTAACTTTCGCTGCTAAAACTCAAGATCACAGCCAAAAAGTTAACAAGAAGATGTACCGCGGCGCGCTGAAAAGCATTCTGTCTGAGCTGGTACGTCAAGACCGTCTGGTTGTTGTTGAATCATTCAGCGTTGAAGCTCCTAAAACTAAAGAGCTGAAAGCTAAACTGAAAGCAATGAACTTAGAAGACGTGTTAATTGTGACTTCAGAAGTTGACGAGAATTTATTCTTAGCAGCTCGCAACCTGTACAAGGTTGACGTTCGTGACGTTGCAGGTCTAGACCCAGTAAGTCTGATCGCGTTCAACACAGTGCTTGTGACTGCTGATGCAGTTAAGCAAATCGAGGAGATGCTAGCATGATGATCCGCGAAGAACGTTTGCTAAAAGTAATTCTTGCACCTCACATCTCTGAAAAGAGCACTGTGAATGCTGAGAAGCACAACACTGTTGTTTTCCGCGTAGCTATCGATGCAACTAAAGCTGAAATCAAAGCTGCTGTTGCTAAGCTATTTGAAGTTGAAGTCGAATCAGTTCGCACTTTAGTGAGCAAAGGCAAAACTAAACGTACTGGTGGCCGTGCTGGCCGTCGTAGCGATTGGAAAAAAGCCTACGTGACTTTAGCTGCTGGTGCTGACATCGATTTCGTCGGCGGCGCTGAGTAAGCAAAGGAGAATTATCATGGCAGTTATTAAGTGTAAGCCAACCTCTCCAGGTCGTCGCCACGTTGTTAAAGTGGTGAACTCTGACCTGCACAAGGGTAAACCTTTTGCTGGCCTGTTGGCGAAAAAATCTAAAAGTGGTGGCCGTAACAACACTGGCCGTATCACTGTTCGTCACGTTGGTGGCGGTCACAAGCAGCATTACCGTTTAATCGACTTCAAACGCGATAAAGACGGTATCCCTGCAAAAATCGAGCGTCTGGAATACGATCCAAACCGTACTGCGCACATCGCTCTAGTACTGTATGCGGATGGTGAGCGTCGTTACATCCTTGCTGCTAAAGGCATGCAAGCTGGCGACAAGATCCAGTCTGGTGTTGAAGCCGAAATCAAAACCGGTAACGCAATGCCACTGCGCAACATTCCAGTAGGTTCTGTTGTGCACGCTGTAGAAATGAAGCCTGGTAAAGGTGCTCAGATCGCGCGTTCAGCGGGTGCTTATGTACAAGTTGTTGCTCGTGATGGCGCATATGCCACTTTACGTCTTCGCTCTGGCGAAATGCGCAAAGTGCCAGTTGATTGCCGCGCAACATTTGGTGAAGTTGGTAATGCCGAACACATGCTACGCCAGTTAGGTAAAGCAGGTGCTAAGCGCTGGAGAGGCGTTCGCCCAACAGTTCGCGGTGTTGCAATGAACCCAGTAGACCACCCACACGGTGGTGGTGAAGGCCGTACTTCTGGTGGTCGTCACCCAGTGACTCCATGGGGTGTGCCAACTAAGGGTTATAAGACTCGTAGTAACAAGCGCACTGACAAGTACATCGTACGTCGTCGTAATAAATAGTAAGAGGATTCGCCATGCCACGTTCTCTCAAGAAAGGTCCCTTCATTGACCTGCACTTGCTGAAGAAGGTAGAGAAAGCGATGGAAGCCGGTGACAAAAAGCCTATTAAGACTTGGTCACGTCGCTCAATGATCATTCCAAACATGATTGGTTTGACCATCGCTGTCCATAATGGTCGTCAGCACGTTCCTGTGTTCGTAACTGACGAAATGATCGGCCACAAACTTGGTGAATTCTCACCAACTCGCACTTATCGCGGCCATGCTGCTGATAAGAAAGCGAAGAAGCGTTAATACGGGAGGAATAAGATGGAAGTTTTAGCTAAACATCGTTTTGCCCGTACGTCTGCGCAGAAGGCTCGTCTGGTTGCCGATCAAATTCGTGGTTTGCCTGTTGCTAAGGCCCTCGAAATTTTGACTTTCAGCCCAAAGAAAGCCGCCGTACTGGTTAAAAAAGTACTTGACTCAGCTATCGCAAACGCCGAACACAACGAAGGCGCTGACATTGATGAGCTAAAAGTAGGCGCCGTCTTCGTTGACGAGGGTCCAACTATGAAGCGTATCATGCCACGTGCTAAAGGCCGCGCTGATCGTATCATGAAGCGTACCAGCCACATCACTGTGGTTGTATCAGATCGCTAGGAGAGAGCAATGGGACAGAAAGTACATCCTAATGGTATCCGTCTGGGTATCACCAAGCCTTGGATCTCTACCTGGTACGCAGATAAGTCAGATTATGCAAATAACCTGAACAGCGACTGGGAAGTGCGTAAGTATCTTGCAGACAAACTGCAAGCTGCATCAGTATCTAAGATTGTTATTGAACGCCCAGCGAAAAGCATCCGCGTTACTATTCACACTGCCCGTCCAGGCGTTGTGATCGGTAAGAAAGGTGAAGACGTTGAAGTATTGCGTGCTGCAGTTTCAAAACTGGCTGGCACTCCTGCTCAAATTAACATCGCTGAGATCCGTAAACCTGAGCTAGATGCCAAGTTAGTTGCTGACTCAATTGCACAGCAATTAGAGCGTCGTGTTATGTTCCGTCGCGCTATGAAGCGTGCGGTTCAAAACGCAATGCGTATTGGTGCTCAAGGTATCAAAGTTGAAGTTAGTGGCCGTTTAGGCGGTGCTGAGATTGCGCGCTCTGAGTGGTACCGTGAAGGTCGTGTACCTTTGCATACACTGCGTGCTGATATCGACTATTCAACCTCTGAAAGTCACACTCAATACGGTGTGATTGGTATTAAAGTTTGGATCTTCAAAGGTGAAGTTCTGGACGGAATGCTGCCACAGATTGAAGAGCCGAAACAGCAGCAACCTAAGCGCAAGCCTCGTGGTAAATAGGAGAGCCGGCAATGCTGCAACCTAAACGTATGAAGTTTCGCAAGATGTTCAAAGGCCGCAACCGCGGTCTAGCGAACGGTACCGAAGTTAGCTTTGGTACTTTTGGTCTGAAAGCAGTCGGCCGTGGTCGTTTAACTGCTCGTCAGATCGAATCTGCACGTCGTGCCATGACACGTCACATTAAGCGTCAGGGACAAATTTGGATTCGAGTTTTCCCGGACAAGCCAATTACCTCTAAGCCTCTCGAAGTGCGTATGGGTAAAGGTAAAGGTAACGTTGAATACTGGGTATGTCAGATTCAACCTGGTAAGGTTCTTTATGAGATGAATGGTGTTTCTGAAGTGATCGCTCGTGAAGCGTTTGCTTTAGCTGCTGCCAAGCTTCCAATTAAGACTACCTTCGTAACTAAGACGGTGATGTAATGAAAGCGAGCGAACTAAGAGAAAAGAGCGTTGAAGAATTGAACGCTGAACTACTTGGTCTGCTGCGTGAGCAGTTCAACCTGCGTATGCAACACGCCACTGGTCAGTTGACTCAGACTCATCAACTGAAATTAGTGCGCCGTAACATTGCGCGCGTTAAGACCATTATTACTTCTAAGGCGGGTGCATAATGTCTGATAAAATCCGTACTTTGCAAGGTCGTGTGACAAGCAACAAAATGGATAAAACCATTACTGTAGCTATCGAACGCCAAGTGAAACACCCAATCTATGGGAAGTACATTAAGCGTACGACTAAGATCCATGCACACGATGAAGCTAATCAGTGCAACGAAGGCGATGTAGTAGCGATCCGCGAATGTCGTCCTCTGTCTAAGACTAAATCTTGGACTCTGGTTGAAGTAGTATCAAAGGCCTAATTGTATTAGGTATTTAGGTAAACGGCTCCAGTATTTGGGGCCGTTTGTTTTTTAATACTATACATTCCATATTTATGGTGTTATATTTGCGCGCCATTTTTGACTAAATTCAAAGCAAAAATGGTGTTTATAGTCCCAATTGTGGGAATTGTGTAGTAACGATAGCGGAGCACTTAAAATGATCCAAATGCAATCGACTCTTGACGTCGCATGTAACAGCGGCGCACGCAGAGTTCAGTGTATTAAGGTCTTGGGTGGCTCTCATCGTCGTTATGCCGGTATCGGCGACATCATCAAGGTTTCTGTTAAAGAAGCAATTCCTCGCGCTAAAGCGAAGAAAGGTGATGTGTATAACGCGGTGGTAGTCCGTACTAAGAAAGGCGTACGTCGTCCAGACGGTTCTGTCATTCGCTTCGATCGGAATGCAGCAGTTCTTCTGAACAACAACCTGCAGCCGATTGGCACTCGTATCTTTGGACCAGTGACACGTGAATTGCGCTCTGAGCAGTTCATGAAGATTGTCTCGCTGGCACCAGAAGTACTGTAAGGAGCTTCAAAATGGCAGCTAAAATCCGTCGTCAAGACGAAGTAATCGTATTAGCAGGTAAAGACAAGGGCAAACGCGCTAAAGTTGCTCAAGTATTACCTACTGGTAAGTTAATTGTTGAAGGCATCAATCTTGTCAAGAAACACCAAAAGCCAAACCCACAACTGGGTGTAGCCGGTGGTATTGTTGAGAAAGAAGCACCGATTCAAGCATCAAATGTTGCGATCTTTAACCCTGTCACTGGCAAGGCGGATCGTGTTGGTTTCCGATTTGAAGACGGCAAAAAAGTTCGTTTCTTTAAATCGAACAGTGAACTCGTTAAGTAACTGGAGTAAACGATGGCGAAACTGCATGATAAATATCAAGAGACTGTTGTCGCTGAACTGACTAAAAAGTTCGGTTATACCAGTGTCATGCAAGTCCCTCGGATTGAGAAAATCACCCTGAACATGGGTGTTGGCGAAGCCGTTGCAGACAAAAAAGTTATGGAACATGCTGTTCGTGACATGACTGCAATCGCTGGTCAAAAACCAGTAGTGACTGTTGCTCGTAAATCAGTTGCTGGTTTTAAAATCCGTGAAGGCTACCCTATTGGCTGTAAAGTGACCCTGCGCGGTGAGCGTATGTGGGAATTCTTAGAGCGTTTAGTTGACATCGCAATCCCACGTATTCGTGACTTCCGTGGTCTGAGCGCTAAAGCGTTCGACGGCCGTGGTAACTACGCAATGGGCGTGCGTGAGCAGATCATTTTCCCAGAAATCGATTACGATAAAATCGATAAAATTCGCGGTATGGATATTGTTATCACTACCTCTGCGAATTCTGATGAAGAAGGTCGTGCTTTGTTAGACGCTTTTAACTTCCCATTCAAGAAATAAGGGTAGCGTAATGGCAAAAACATCAATGAAAGCACGTGAAGCAAAGCGTGCACAGCTCGTAGCTAAGTTCGCTGAAAAGCGCGCTGCTCTGAAAGCAATTATTGCAAATCCAGCTTCTTCTGACGAAGACCGTTGGGATGCAGTATTAAAGCTGCAAGCTCTACCACGTGATTCCAGCGCATCGCGTCAACGCAATCGTTGTAATCAAACTGGTCGCCCACATGGTTTCCTGCGTAAGTTCGGTTTAAGCCGTATCAAGTTACGTGAAGCAACCATGCGTGGTGAAGTTCCTGGCCTGCGTAAGGCTAGCTGGTAAGCACTTGTCACGGAGTAAGCTAATATGAGCATGCAAGATCCTATTGCGGATATGTTAACCCGTATTCGTAACGGCCAAGCTGCTAACAAAGTATCTGTGAAGATGCCTTCTGCTAAGCTGAAAGTCGCTATCGCGAAACTGCTTAAAGAAGAAGGTTACATCGCTGATTACGCCGTAGCAGATGAAGCCAAGCCTGAACTGGAAATTACTTTAAAGTATTTCCAAGGCCAACCAGTCGTTGAGACTATCCAGCGCGTAAGCCGTCCTGGTCTTCGTATTTACAAAGGTAAAAACGAGTTACCAAAAGTGATGGGCGGACTGGGTGTCGCAATTGTGTCCACTTCTAAAGGCCTGATGACTGATCGTGCCGCCCGCCTTGCAGGCATGGGTGGCGAGGTTATCTGCTACGTAGCATAAGGAGCTAGGAATGTCTCGTGTAGCAAAAGCACCAGTATCTATTCCAGCTGGCGTAGAGGTGACCTTAAACGAACAGACCCTGACCGTCAAAGGCGCGAAAGGAAGTCTGACTCGAGTGATCAACAATGCGGTCAATGTTGTTATTGAAGATGGCGTGATCAAGTTCCTACCTGTTGAAGGCGCTGTTGGCGCTTGGGCACAGGCTGGTACCACACGTGCATTAGTAAACAACATGGTTGTTGGTGTATCTCAAGGTTTTGAGCGTAAGTTAAAGTTAGTTGGCGTTGGTTACCGTGCGAAGCTCGTCGGTTCTGACATTGACCTGACTTTAGGTTTCTCTCATCCGTTAGTACACAAACTGCCCGCAGGCGTTACTGCAGAGTGTCCAAGCCAAACTGACATCGTCCTACGTGGCGTTGATAAACAGTTAATTGGCCAAGTCGCTGCTGAGATTCGCGGATACCGTCCACCAGAGCCATATAAAGGCAAGGGTGTTCGCTATGACGACGAAGAAGTACGCCGTAAAGAGGCTAAGAAGAAGTAGGTAACGCGATATGGATAAGAAAACATCTCGCTTACGTCGCGCTATTCGCGCTCGTAAGAAGATCCAAGAGCTGGGCGTGAACCGTCTGGTTGTACATCGTACACCGCGTCACATTTATGCTCAGGTGATCAATCCTGAAGCTCAGGTGGTGGCAGCTGCTTCAACCGTGGAAAAAGCGGTTAAAGAGCAACTGAAGAGTACCGGTAACGTAGACGCGGCTAAAGCAGTAGGTAAATTTATTGCTGAACGCGCGATCGAGAAAGGCGTAACGACTGTTGCGTTCGATCGTTCTGGTTTCAAGTATCACGGTCGTGTAGCTGCTCTGGCAGATGCTGCTCGTGAAGCTGGCCTCCAGTTCTAAGGGGTTATAAAAATGGCTAAATTAGAAGCTCAGCAAAAAGACGATCTGCAAGAGAAATTAATTGCAGTTAATCGTGTTTCTAAAGTAGTTAAGGGCGGTCGTATCTTTAGCTTCACAGCACTAACAGTAGTGGGTGATGGTAACGGTAAGGTCGGCTATGGCTATGGTAAAGCGCGCGAAGTTCCAGCAGCGATTCAAAAAGCTATGGAAAAAGCCCGTCGTAACATGGTGACCGTTGAGTTGAATGCAGGCACTCTGCATCACCCAGTTAAAGGTCGTCATACTGGTTCACGTGTATACATGCAACCAGCATCACAGGGTACCGGTATTATCGCCGGTGGCGCAATGCGTGCCGTATTAGAAGTTGCAGGCGTTCATAACGTTCTGTCAAAAGCATACGGTTCTACTAACCCGATCAACATCGTTCGCGCGACTGTAGATGCTCTGGTGCACATGAAGTCACCTTCGCAAATCGCAGCTAAGCGTGGCCTGAATGTTGACGAAATTCGGGGGTAATGCACCATGGCAACTAAAACTGTAAAAGTTACTCAGACTAAAAGTGCTATCGGTCGTTTACCAAAGCACCGTGCGACCTTAACTGGTCTTGGTCTGCGTCGCATTGGTCACACTGTTGAATTAGAAGATACTCCTTCAGTTCGCGGTATGATCAACAAGGTCTACTACATGGTTAAGGTGGAGGATTAATAGATGCGTTTAAATACTCTATCTCCAGCTGCAGGCGCTAAGCATGCACCAAAGCGTGTAGGCCGTGGTATGGGTTCAGGTTTAGGTAAAACTGCTGGTCGTGGTCACAAAGGCCAAAAATCTCGTAGCGGTGGCGGTGTACGCCCAGGCTTCGAGGGTGGTCAAATGCCACTTAAGATCCGTTTACCTAAATTTGGTTTTACCTCGCGTCGCGCTATGGTAACAGCTGAAGTTCGTGTACTCGAACTAGCTAAAGTTAACGGTGATGTTATCGACTTAAACGCTCTGAAAGATGCGAACGTTATTACTCGCAACATCCAGTTTGCGAAAATCGTTCTTTCAGGTACCATTGAGCGCCCAGTGACCGTAAAAGGTCTGAAGGTAACCAAAGGTGCACGTGCAGCGATTGAAGCTGCTGGCGGTAAGATCGAGGAATAATACGTCGATGGCAAAACCAGGACTTGATTTAAAAAGCGCGAAAGGTGGACTTTCTGAGTTGAAAGCTCGCCTCCTGTTCGTGATTGGTGCGATTATCGTCTTTAGAGCCGGTTCGTTTGTGCCAATTCCTGGTATTGACGCAGCTGTATTAGCAGAGCTGTTTGCTCAGCAAAAAGGGACCATCCTGGGCATGTTTAACATGTTCTCGGGTGGTGCTCTTTCCCGTGCTTCTATCTTTGCATTAGGTATCATGCCGTATATTTCGGCGTCGATTATCATGCAGTTATTGACTGTTGTGCATCCTGCACTCGCTGAATTGAAAAAAGAAGGCGAGTCTGGACGTAAAAAAATCAGTCAGTATACACGTTGGGGTACGTTGGTGCTGGGTACATTCCAGTCGATCGGTATTGCAACAGGGTTACCAAACTTAGTCCCTGGCCTTGTGGTCAACATTGGATTCGGTTTCTACTTTGTAGCGGTTGTGAGCTTAGTAACAGGAACCATGTTCCTTATGTGGCTAGGTGAGCAAATTACCGAACGAGGTATAGGTAACGGTATCTCGATTTTAATTTTCGCAGGTATTGTTGCTGGATTACCTTCCGCTATCGGCCAAACGGCTGAGCAGGCGCGTCAAGGTGACCTGAATGTGTTAGTATTGTTGTTGCTCGCGGTAATTATTTTTGCTGTGACTTATTTCGTGGTGTTTGTAGAGCGTGGTCAACGTCGTATCGTTGTTAACTACGCTAAGCGCCAGCAAGGCCGTAAGGTGTTCGCTGCGCAATCTACTCACTTGCCGCTGAAAATAAACATGGCGGGTGTAATTCCCCCAATTTTTGCGTCAAGCATCATTTTGTTCCCAGGCACACTGGCTCAGTGGTTTGGTCAAAATGAGTCTATGTCATGGTTAAGTGATTTTTCACTGGCTGTGTCACCAGGACAACCGCTTTACTCATTATTGTATGCAGCAGCGATTATCTTCTTCTGTTTCTTCTATACTGCGTTGGTATTTAACCCACGTGAAACAGCAGATAACCTGAAGAAGAGTGGTGCATTCATCCCTGGGATCCGTCCTGGAGAACAGACTTCGCGTTACATTGATAAAGTAATGACTCGCCTGACATTAGCTGGCGCGTTATACATTACCTTTATCTGTTTAATTCCGGAGTTCATGTTAATTGCGTGGAAAGTACAGTTCTATTTTGGCGGTACTTCACTACTAATTATGGTAGTCGTAATCATGGACTTCATGGCTCAGGTTCAGACCCATATGATGTCACATCAGTATGAGTCTGTGATGAAGAAAGCTAACCTAGTAAACAAAGCGAACTTAGATCGCTTTGGTCGCTAAGTAGCTTTACGGAGTGATGAAATGAAAGTTCGAGCTTCCGTGAAGAAGATCTGCCGTAACTGCAAGATCGTCAAGCGTAGTGGCGTTGTACGCGTTATCTGTGTTGAACCAAAACACAAACAGCGTCAAGGCTAATAGAAAGATTGTTCAGCCCAATGTTGGGCTGAACAAAATATTGTTTGCAAATCTGTCAACTGTCGAGTATCCTTTCGGGCTTTTCGCAGTTGGCCTTTAACTTAAGGAGTGCATAGTGGCCCGTATCGCTGGCATTAACATTCCTGATCAAAAGCATACAGTCATCGCATTGACTGCAATTTTCGGCATCGGCCGTACTCGCGCTAGAGCAATCTGCGCGGCTACAGCAATTGCTGAAACTGCTAAGATCAAGGAATTGAGCGAAGCTCAAATCGACACCCTACGCGAAGAAGTTGCCAAATACTTAGTAGAAGGTGACTTACGTCGTGAGATTTCTATGAACATCAAGCGTCTTATGGATCTTGGTTGTTATCGTGGTCTCCGCCATCGTCGTAGCCTGCCTCTTCGTGGGCAACGTACTAAGACCAATGCGCGTACGCGTAAAGGTCCACGTAAACCAATCAAGAAGTAACGGGAAGGTAGACAATGGCTAAAGTTCCGTCACGTTCTCCGCGTAAGCGCGTACGTAAACAGGTTGCAGATGGCATGGCTCATATCCATGCTTCTTTCAACAACACAATTGTCACCATTACAGATCGTCAAGGTAATGCGTTGTCATGGGCTACTTCAGGTGGTTCAGGTTTCCGTGGTTCACGTAAATCTACTCCATTTGCTGCACAGGTAGCTGCTGAGCGTGCAGGTGCTGCTGCTCAAGACTACGGTTTAAAAAACCTTGAAGTGTTTGTGAAGGGTCCAGGTCCAGGTCGTGAATCAGCCATTCGTGCGCTGAACGCTGTTGGTTACAAAATTACCAACATTACCGATGTGACGCCGATCCCTCATAATGGTTGTCGTCCTCCTAAAAAGCGTCGTGTATAACGCGTTTCATTAGGATAGTTGGAGAAAGATCATGGCAAGATACTTGGGTCCCAAGCTCAAGCTCAGCCGCCGAGAAGGTACTGACCTTTTCTTAAAAAGCGGTGTGAGAGCAATCGATTCAAAGTGTAAACTGGAATCAGCACCTGGACAGCATGGCGCTCGTAAGCCACGTCTGTCAGAGTACGGTTTACAGTTACGCGAAAAACAAAAAGTTCGTCGTATTTACGGTGTGTTAGAAAAACAATTCCGTAACTACTACAAAGAGGCTGCACGTCTGAAAGGCAACACTGGTGAGAACCTGTTGCAACTTTTAGAAACTCGTTTAGATAACGTTGTTTATCGTATGGGTTTCGGTGCGACTCGTGCAGAATCACGTCAGCTAGTGAGCCATAAGTCAGTTATGGTAAACGGTCGTGTTGTTAACATTCCGTCATTCAAAGTGTCTGCGAATGATGTTGTAAGCATCCGTGAAAAGTCACGTACTCAAGCTCGTATCAAAGCAGCTTTAGAAGTGGCAGCTCAACGCGAGAAGCCTACATGGGTTGAAGTCGACAGCGCGAAAATGGAAGGTGCTTTCAAGCGTATTCCAGAACGTAGCGATTTGTCTGCGGAAATTAACGAACAGCTGATCGTCGAGCTTTACTCTAAGTAAGGCTAACAAACAAGAGAGGACACAATGCAGGGTTCTGTTACAGAATTTCTTAAACCGCGTCTCGTTGATATCGAGCAGGTTAACTCAACACGTGCCAAGGTTACTTTGGAACCGCTTGAGCGTGGTTTCGGCCACACTTTAGGTAACGCGTTGCGTCGCATCCTATTGTCGTCTATGCCCGGCTGCGCGGTTACCGAAGTCGAGATTGACGGCGTACTGCACGAATACAGCAGTAAGGAAGGCGTACAAGAAGATATCCTTGAAATCTTGCTGAACCTGAAAGGGTTAGCAGTGACTATCGAGGGTAAAGACGAGGCTATGCTTACATTAAGCAAGTCCGGCGCAGGCCCTGTCATCGCAGCAGATATCACGCATGATGGTGATGTCACTATCGTGAATCCTGATCATGTTATCTGTCATTTAACAGGTAACAATGATATCAGCATGCGTATTCGCGTTGAGCGTGGTCGTGGTTATGTGCCAGCATCTGCTCGTGCACAGACTGAAGACGATGATCGCCCAATCGGCCGCTTGCTGGTTGATGCTTCTTTCTCGCCAGTTGCACGTATTGCCTACAATGTAGAAGCAGCTCGTGTGGAACAGCGTACTGACTTGGATAAACTCGTTATCGATATGACCACTAACGGTACTATCGATCCTGAGGAAGCTATCCGTCGTTCTGCAACCATCTTAGCTGAACAGCTGGATGCGTTTGTTGAGCTGCGCGACGTGACTGAGCCAGAAATGAAAGAAGAGAAGCCGGAGTTCGATCCGATTCTGTTGCGTCCTGTCGACGATTTAGAGCTAACTGTACGTTCGGCTAACTGTTTGAAAGCCGAAGCGATTCATTACATCGGAGATCTGGTACAGCGTACTGAAGTTGAGCTGCTGAAGACCCCTAACTTAGGTAAGAAATCTCTTACTGAAATTAAGGACGTTTTAGCTTCTCGCGGACTGTCGTTAGGTATGCGTCTGGAAAACTGGCCTCCAGCTAGTTTAGCAGACGACCTATAAGTCTCAGGTTTGTACAGATTTAGGTTATAAGGATTAGGTCATGCGCCATCGTAAGAGTGGTCGTCAACTTAACCGCAACAGCAGCCACCGCCAAGCTATGTTCCGTAACATGGCAAGCTCACTGGTTCGTCATGAGATCATCAAGACAACCGTAGCTAAAGCGAAAGAACTGCGTCGCGTAGTTGAGCCTCTGATAACACTTGCTAAGAGTGACAGCGTTGCAAACCGTCGTTTAGCGTTTGCACGTACTCGCGACGCTGAAGTCGTAGGTAAGTTATTCACTGAATTGGGTCCACGTTACCAGGAACGTCCTGGTGGCTACACCCGTATCCTTAAGTGCGGTTTACGTGCTGGTGATAAAGCCCCAATGGCTTACATCGAGCTAGTAGGTCGTCCAGAAGCTGCTCAAGCTGTTGAAGTTGAAGCTGCTGAGTAATTAAGGTTACAAAGTTTGAAAAACCGGGCTCTAAGCCCGGTTTTTTGTTTTTAGCGCTTTTGGGTTAATCCACCCAAGTCGTTTGTTTTTCAATTTCCTTCGGCAATGTCAATTGCCATTTCTTCATCCCTGTGCGGCTAAATCGGTATTGCCCAAGATCGTCTGTTACCGGGAAGATGCTCTCAGGCTTCTCGCCGGCGAGAATGCGCTTTGCCATGTCAGCTGCGATGCTGCCGTGATGATAACCATCGAGCACATAACCACCGATATTACCGTTGGCATTAATACTAAATCCCCAGAAGCCAAAATTAGGCACTGGCGAATTACTTTCTATCCACGCTAATAATTGGTCGGCATTAACCGACTGATCCTGCTCATCTCTCACCGCATGATATAGGGCAACGACAATAGCGCTATAGCCATTATCTTTGGCGGATAACACCTGTTGCTGCCAGTCTTTTAGGCTTGCCAATTTCAGTATATGGATCTCGATATCACTTAGATGGCTGGTTTGGTGGTTGCTGATATAGTCTGCGGCGAGCTTAGAAGTATTGCTGTCATCGAATAGCACTAAAATTTTCCGGTGCTTTTGTGATGGTAGGACGCGCTGTAGTAATAACAGTGAGCGTTTCAGCAAGGGTCTCTCGAGTACGCCTGTAAAGCGCTTATAGTCGTTTAAATGGTATTGCCTAGGATTCATATTTACTCCTAGATAAACCACCGGAATTTGACTGGCATTGAGTCGTTCATGAAGATAATTGACGGCATTGTCGTCGGCAAGAATAACGAGTTGAGGTTGTTGCTGCACAATGAACTGCCAGGCTAACTCGGCGCGTTCGCCATAGCGCTCCTTAGGTAGCCGCTTGGTGTCCATTTCGAAATGCGTGACTTGATGTTCAGGTGTGAGTTTATCGAGTATGGCCTGATAATATTGTCTATCCCAAAGATAGCTCTGGTGATAGCTCTCAATCACCACGACCTTCGCGGCATAGAGCGTGGGAGAGATGCAGGCGAGAAGTAAGATAAGGAGTTGCCGCCATCTTCTTTGTTGTGGCTTTATTGGTTGCATACACAGTTTCCTGTGGGAATACTGCGTTAATTATAGTTCAGTCTCTGAGGGTGTTCGGCCAATAAAAAAGCCTCCGAAGAGGCTCTTTAGGTATTAACAGAGACGGGATAACAGCTATTGTGTTGCTGATTTCTGCTGGCTGTAATCTAGCTTCTCATGTTTTTGGCCCATGGCTTCGGCCACTTCTGGCGGCATGTAGTTTTCATCATGCTTTGCCAGAACCTCGGTCGCGGCCAACTTGCCGTCTTCCCCTAGTACGCCTTGCGCCACGATACCTTGTCCTTCACGGAACAGATCGGGCAGCAGATCGTCGTAGGTCACCATGATTTCGCCACCTAATGAATCGTGAACGGCAAATTGTACATGCAGGCTGTTTGGATCGCGTACCATAGAGCCGACCGTTACCATGCCGCCCACACGAATACGCTGACCCGCTTCGGGTTTAACGCCGGTGTCGGCCTTACCGTTAACGATTTCAGACGGGGTATAGAATAAGTTCAAGTTGGAGTTCAGCGCATACAGCAGTAGCGAAGCAATCGCGGCTACGCCACCGATCAATGCTATGGCTAACGTCAGTCTCTTTTTGCGTCTTGGGTTCACGATTTGGTACTCCTAGTTTCTTTGAGGCGCTCTTCGCGGTTCATCTTCTTCGCTATTTCAATTAGCACTTTGCGCTTTTGGCGCGCGCTGGTGATGATCAACGTCGATAAACAGAAGAAGGTCACGCCATAGGCAAGCCACACATAAAAGGCATAGCCGCCCATGTTAAAAAAATCACTGATAGAATCGAATTGCATTATTTGACCTCCTCAGCTTTGGCAAGTTCACGCACCCAAGGGCGCATGCCGTTTCTTGCTAAGATTTCTGCTCTAAATCTCACAATAGTGATAGCCCCTATCATAAGGCCGAAACCTAAAATATTGATTAAAAGTGGGTATAACATTTCACTCGACATAGTCGATTTAGAGGTAATTTTAATAGTTGATGGTTGATGCAGTGAGCTCCACCATTCCACAGAGTATTTGATGATCGGAATATTGATCACGCCAACGATCGCTAAGATCCCTGCTGCACGAGCTGCCAGCACTTTGTCTTCAAAGGAGGCATAGAGCGAGATCACACCTAAATAAAGGAAGAGTAGTACTAATTCAGACGTTAGACGCGCATCCCATACCCACCAAGTTCCCCACATGGGTTTACCCCAAGCGGCGCCAGTAAACAGTGCGATAAAGGTAATTACCGCGCCAATGGGTGCAATAGAAGCCGCTGCCCAGTCAGCCAGTTTAACTTGCCATACTAGGCCGATAAATGCGGCTGTCGCCATGCCCATGTAGGCAGCCATTGACATCGAAGCTGCTGGTACATGGATAAAGATAATTCGGTAGCTATCACCTTGTTGATAATCCGTTGGGGCAAACATCAATCCCCATACAGTGCCGACGGTAATAAAAAGACAGGCCAAGGTGGCAAACCATGGAAATAATGTTCCTGATAACTTGTAAGCGCGTTCAGGATCCGCGTAAGGGTGTAACCATTTCCACATTTTAGTTAGTACTCACTCGCAGAGATGCACCAATTGCAAAGGGTGCTAAGGTTAACGAACCGATCAACATGGCGCCAATTATAGCGAGCTGACCATCATAGGGTAAATTCATTCCTGCAGCATCAATGGCGCTGGTCGCAAAAATCAGCACAGGAATATAAAGTGGTAAAATAAGCAGACTCAGCAACACGCCGCCTTTACGCAGACCCACAGTTAGGGCCACACCAATTGCGCCCAAGAGAGATAAAACTGGTGTGCCTAGTGTAAGTGTTGCAATCAGTGCACCATAACTGTTGGTGTCTAAATTGAGCAGCACCGCCAGCAGTGGCGCGATAATAATGAGTGGCACGCCAGTCAGTAGCCAGTGGGCTAATACTTTGGCTAACACTAAAACCGATAGTGGCTGTGGGCTGAGTAGCATTTGCTCTAAGCTGCCATCGCTAAAGTCGGCTTTAAATAAACGCTCGAGTGAAAGCATAGATGCGAGTAATGCCGCAACCCAAATAATCCCTGGGGCAATACGGGCTAGCATTTGTGGTTCAGGACCTATACCGAGTGGGAATAATGTGACTACCATGATGAAGAATAACAAGGGATTAAAGATATCGCCGCGGTGACGAATGGCGATTTTTAGATCCCGTTGTAGTAAGGTGAAAAACGCTGTAGTAAAGCTGATGCCTCTTTTCATTATGCCAAACCTTATACGAAGCGATAATCTAGACGAATTTTACGAAGCCTATCATCTTTGATAATGCCCATATCTTGGTGAGTGGTGAGGATCACGCAGCCACCATTATCCGCATGTTGAATAAATAATTGTTCAAGCTCTTCGACACCTCTTTTATCGATTGCGGTAAAAGGCTCATCGAGGATCCACACTTTACAGTCATTGTGCCAGAGTCTGGCTAATGCTGTACGGCGGTGTTGACCAGCGGATAAATGCCCGGCGAGTGCTTCCTCAAACCCGGCTAAATTCACTTTAGCGAGAATGGCGGAAGTATCGAAATCATCATAGCCACTGATTCTTAAATTGAAGTTAAGGTTTTCTTCAGCGGTTAATTCGGATTTCACCCCGGCAAGATGGCCTAAATACAATAGGTCTTCGTTATATTCGTCGCGGCAACGGTTAATATCTTCATTGAGATAAAAAGTTTGTCCAGCGTAGGGACGAGATAAGCCTGCCAATATACGTAATAAACTGGTTTTGCCGGCGCCATTTGGGCCTTCGATCTGGACGATATCGCCAGCATTAATATCAAAACTTAATTCATCAAACAGGATGCGTTCTTCGCGGATACATGTCAGCTTGCTCGCCGATACCAGTGTGTTTACTGAAGTTATATTTGTCACTGAACCCTCTATCTCAAGCCGGAAGGAAACACAAGTGATTCTAACACAAACGATATTGCGGGGTTTACACTTGCTTAATACTAGATGTCAGCAATTTGATGTGGTTCCAATAACCGCAATATTTCTCGAACTAATCGAACTTTTTTAATACTTGCTAATATATTAACGAATTTGTCACGCTTGTCGCCTTATATCATTTGTGCTGAGATTCTAATCACAAAAAGATGAGATTTATTGAAGTTTGTAGTAATCTTAGTTCGCTATAATGAGTCTGCCTCAAAGGGCAGCGAGAGCTTTGTACGTATTTGCATTAGGAACATTGAACATGAAAAAACTGTTAGCAATGACTGCAGTCGCTGCTTTGACTATGTCAGTCAACGTTTCAGCTCAAGATGCTGAAGCTATTTTCAACAAGGCATGTACCGTATGCCACAGCATGGGTGTTGCTGGTGCTCCAAAGGCGCACAACGCTGCTGAGTGGGAACCACGCTTAGCAAAAGGTATGGACACTCTGTTGCACAGTGTAAAAACTGGCTTAAACGCAATGCCACCAGGTGGTATGTGTACTGATTGTACTGACGAAGATTACAAAGCAGCTATCGAGTTTATGTCTAAAGCTCAGTAATTTTTGCAGTGTTAAAAAAACCGGCATCAGCCGGTTTTTTTATGTCTGCGCTAAGCCGAAGCTTAGCGCTAGGTGCGGATAACTTATTGTACTTGGGTATCTAACACTAAGCTTGCAGTATCACCCACATTCACTTTGCTGACCTTGCCTTGAATATCACCTGCTTGAGGTTTGATATTGCCATGCTTAGACAACACCGCAATCACTTCAACACTCGCAGTTTGGCTCAGTTTCACATCGCCGCCCATACCCGTGCTGTCATCGAGAGTTACTGTTACAGGTAAAGATTTTGCGCTCACCTTAGTTGCCGCTAATGGCACTTTAGGACCTTCAGTCGCGCGGGCGAAGACGAAGATAGTGTCATCTGGGCCAGCTTGTGCGGCCAGTTCGGGTGAAATTGAAATCGCAATGCTCACAGACTTAGTCGCAACTTTTGCCTGCTTATGTACGTCATCGTTAGGCATGCCAGCGGTTTCGCCTTGCATACGTAGGTTGGCTGTTTCAATCGCATTCATCAGTGCGGCGCGGTCTACATCGGTGCGGTCGCTGCTTAGAATGGTCTGCCATGAATCGATGGCTTTTTGATAGTTAGCTGTGAAGAAAGCATCCATACCTACGAGCAGTAAGGTCGATGGATCCTGTGGATCTAATGCTAAGGATTCATCGATCAGGGCTTGAATCTGTGGCGTCATTTGCTGACCGGCTTTGTAGTACAGTGCGGTCGCTTTCGGGCCTAACAGTTCTGCATGCTTACCGACTAAGTCCATGACTTTATCGAACGCAGCAACGGCTTTATCGAACTGGTTAGCTGAAATATAAGCATGACCCAGACTGAACCAAGCTTGGCTGTTTTCTGGCTCGGATTGTACTTGAGCTTCCATCATCTGTACGCGCTGCGCCATGATTTGCGCCGCGTCCATACCCGCATGTGGATTCGCTGGCTGAGTGTTACCAATATTCTCAAAGGCGCCCAAGTGCTGATAGAGATAACCTGAGATCGCAATCAAGCAGACAGACATGACGGATGGCCACAGTATGCTCTTAGGTTTGATCTGGTTGACGAGTGAATCATCGCTCGCTTGTTTGATGTCTTGGAGTAGGCTAATTTCTAGCTCTTTCTTCAGTGCATCAAATTCAGCTTGGTCGAGCAGTTCTTCATTGAGTTCTTTCTCAAGCGTGGCAAGACGTTCATTGAACAATTCAAGGTTAGTTTGTCTGCGAACGCCGGCTTCTTCAGTGCGTAACAACTTTTGCTGTCTGAAATGCGGGATCCAGATCAGCAGTAAGCTGACCAACACAACAAGCGCAATAAAAATCCAAAATGTCGTCATTGTTTCTATATTCACTTTAGTTTGCATAAAAGCGGTTGTTACCGCCGGCTTGGAAGCAAGATTATACGTAAAGATTATTCATTGAACAGTAATATAAGACCATCATTGCAGTGAAAACTGAGAGTTGGGCACTGGTTCACAAATTGATCCATCTAGTAAATTTTGTATGAAACTTAAGGCTCATTTATCTGTCACATGCAAAACTGTAGGCCTGTGGTGGCAACATTTAGTCAAAAACTGAGAATGAGACAAGTCACCCAGTTTTGTATGAAATAGGCAGACAGGAACAATAGCAAATACTAAAATGAACCAAATTTCGTGCATTTGTGTGAACAGCATGTTGTGCGTTGATCTAGAGTCTTTCTAAATCAACATATTATTAGAGACTGAGGAAAACCCATGATCCCAGAACTTGGACACTTTTCGCTGATTATAGGAGTGGCATTCGCCTTCTTATTAGTCAGCGTTCCCCTTATAGGTGTTGCCCGTAAAGACCAATATCTAGTGAGGTATGCTTGGCCGTTAACCTACGGAATGTTCTTCTTTATCGCTTTATCCGTAGTATCTCTTGGTTACAGCTTTGCCGTTGATGACTTCTCCGTTGCCTATGTGGCACATCACTCGAATTCCCAGTTACCTATCTTCTTTAAGATTGCGGCCGTATGGGGCGGTCATGAAGGGTCACTGCTGTTCTGGGTGTTTGCACTATCGACCTGGGCGGCTTCAGTTGCCTTATTCAGTAAAGGCTTAGAAGAAGTGTTCACCGCTAGGGTACTGGCGGTACTTGCATTGATCGTGATTGGCTTCAGCTTATTTATGCTGCTCACATCTAGCCCATTTGAACGCCTATTCCCAATGCCGGCCGAAGGTCGCGACTTAAACCCAATGCTGCAGGACGTGGGCTTAATCTTCCACCCACCAATGTTGTACTTAGGTTATGTTGGTTTCTCGGTGAGTTTTGCCTTCGCGATTGCCGCTCTCATGAGTGGTCACCTTGACTCTGCGTGGGCGCGTTGGTCACGTCCTTGGACGTTAGCCGCTTGGATTTTCCTCACGGGCGGTATTGCTTTAGGTTCTTGGTGGGCATACTACGAATTAGGCTGGGGTGGCTGGTGGTTCTGGGATCCCGTCGAAAACGCCTCCTTTATGCCTTGGTTGGTGGGCACGGCATTAGTGCATTCGCTGATCGTGACCGAAAAACGTGGTGCGTTCCGTAACTGGACCGTATTACTGTCTATCTTCGCTTTCTCATTAAGCTTACTCGGTACCTTTATTGTACGTTCGGGTGTACTGACCTCTGTGCACTCCTTCGCAGCCGATCCAAGCCGCGGTATGTTTATTCTGTTGCTGCTTGGTTTAGCCATCGGCGGCTCGCTCACGCTGTTTGCCTTCCGCGCCAGTGAAATGAGCAGCCCTGCACGTTTCGAGCTGAAATCAAAAGAAACCATGCTGTTAGTCTGTAACGTGTTACTCACGGTTGCTGCGGGTACAGTGTTATTAGGTACTTTATATCCACTGCTGATCGATGCATTAGGCATGGGTAAGATTTCTGTTGGGCCTCCATACTTCAACGCTGTGTTTGTGCCTATCGTTCTTGTACTGTTTGGCTTTATGGGTGTCGGTCCAATCATCCGTTGGAAGAAATCCAAAGCAGGTGAGCTCAAGCGCCAATTATTGGTGCCAGCTTTAGTCTCGGCAGCGATTGGTATCGTGACACCGTTTATTGTCGATGGTGCCTTTAACGCTTGGGTTGCCTGTGGTATCGCTGCAGCCGCTTGGATTGTGTTGGCAACTGCAAGAGCCGCTTACAATATCGTTAAGCCAAAAGACGGCGAAGTGAGCGTGGCGCGTATGGGGCGTAGCCAATTGGGTATGATTTTGGCCCACTTAGGTATTGCCGTGTCAGTGATCGGTGCCACTATGGTGTCGAACTACTCGATTGAGAAGAGTGTGCGTATGGGGCCTGGCGTGAGCCAAGAGCTTGCGGGCTACACCTTCAAATATCTTGAGACTAAGAACGTGGTTGGTCCTAACTACACCGCGCAGCAAGGTCAAATTGAGATCTACAAAGGCGATAAATTGCTGACCTTACTCAAGCCCGATCGTCGCCAATACAATGTGCGTACCATGGATATGACCGAAGCTGGTATCGATTGGGGTCTGTTCCGTGACTTATATGTCACCATGGGCGATCCAATCAGCAGCACTGAATTTGCTGTGCGCTTGAACTACAAACCTTTTGTTCGTTGGTTATGGTTTGGAGCAATATTCATGATGGTCGGTGGTTTCTTTGCCGCATCGGATAAACGCTATCGCTCAAAAGTGGCCGCTACGGTTAAGCCACAAGCTGAAAAAGCGAAATTAGCTACCGCGCAATAATTGGGGAATGTATGAAGAAGTTGGTTCTGTTTATCCCATTAGTCATCTTTCTTGGCATGGGGGTATTTTTATACAAAGGATTGTTTTTAAATCCACAGAAACTGGATTCAGCTCTGGAAGGAAAGCCGATCCCGGCTTTCCAACTGGAACGTCTCGAAACACCAAGCGAGATGATTACCAATGAGCAACTGAAAGGTAAAGTGTCACTACTTAACGTATGGGCCACTTGGTGCCCATCTTGTAAGTATGAGCATCCTTTCTTAGTCATGCTGAAACGCCAAAATATTCTGCCTATCTACGGGATTAACTACCGCGATGAGCGTATTCCCGCACTGGAAGAATTGAAACGTCAAGGCGACCCATACCATATCAACATCTTCGATAAGGATGGACGCTTAGGGTTAGATTTGGGTGTGTATGGCGCGCCAGAAAGCTTTATTGTCGATCATAAAGGTATTATTCGCTTCCGTTACGCGGGTCCAATCGACCAACGCGTGTGGAGCGAAACTCTGTACCCTATGATCCAACAATTACAAGCTGAAGCGGCGAAGGATGGTGCAGCGTGAAAACTCTGACAAAAATCATCGGTGGTTTAGTATTGTTGCTGAGTATGGCAACAACGGCGATGGCGACACCTGTCGATACCTACGAGTTTAAATCGCCAGAAAACCAAAAACGCGGTCTATCACTGGCCCATGAGTTGCGTTGCCCGCAATGTCAAAACCAAAACCTGATCGACTCTAACTCACCCGTTGCCCGAGATCTGCGTCTTGAAGTCTACAAGATGGTCGATGAAGGCAAGGGCGATGATGAGATCATCGAGTTTATGACCAGCCGTTATGGTGAGTTTGTCCTCTACAAACCGAAAATGGAAACCAAAACCTATATTCTTTGGTTAGGTCCAGTAGGTTTGTTGCTGCTCGGTCTTATCATTGGTTTCATCTTTATCCGCAAGCAGCGCATCGGTGGCACGACCGAGCCTGAAATCAGCGCCGAAGATCAAAAAGCGCTTGATGCTCTATTAAAGCGTGATAATAAATGAAGTCATTTGCCTTAGCTGCAATCCTAGCGAGTCTGTCTGTTGCCTTTGCTGGTGGTGCTCAAGCGTACCCTGGCATGCAGCAGGCAAATAAGCCGATAGAGTCGACTGTCGATCTGATTAACGTTTTGCCAAAAACTTATCCTATCGAACCCGTTGCCTTTAGTGACGTCGATGGCAAGGCTATCGATTTCAGCCAATACAAAGGCAAAGTCGTGATGGTGAACATGTGGGCGACTTGGTGTCCTCCCTGTGTCAGAGAGTTACCAGCGATTGAACGATTGGCGACAAAGTTTAAAGCGGAAGAGTTTGCACTATTACCTATTTCTATCGATGCGGATGGCAAACAGCAAGTTCAGCCGTTTCTAACCTCATTAGGCATGGCGAACTTTAACTCCTACTACGATCCTGAACAAAACCTCGGGCAAGTGTTTCCATTAGATACTATCCCCGCGACCTTTATTCTCGATCAAAACGGCCAATTGATCGCGTTTGTGCGATCATTTGTCGACTGGGATGACGCAAAAGCCGTATCGCTGATCCAAGGTTTTATCGATAAAGGCGCGAAAAAGCTGAATTAAGCAGCAGATTGCACGTAAATAGAACGCTATTGTAGAAAAGATCGCCATGCGATCTTTTTTCTTTTAAAAAGCACTTGCGTAAAAAGTTCTGCTGCCTATAATGCGCATCCACTGACACGGCAGACAGCGAAAGCGAACGCAGTATCAGTCAGAATCGAATGCAAAATGTGCAGTTGATTCGAAAGCCTCAAGAAGTTTGTAAAAACGCCTTGACGCGATAAGGGAAATGCGTAGAATACGCAGCCCTGACCCGCTGAGCGGTAACGCGAAAGCTGAGGTCAAATGCTCTTTAACAATCTAAACAAGAAATCTGTGTGGACACTCACAGGTGTTGAGTTAATCGAAATTACTCTGCCGTTTGGCGAGTAATCAAAATTTAAATCAATGAATGAGTGTTCATAGCAATATGTACAACGACTTATTAAGTTAAGTCGATTCAGAATTCATTGAGCCGAATCTTCGGATTCACAAAACTTTTAATTGAAGAGTTTGATCATGGCTCAGATTGAACGCTGGCGGCAGGCCTAACACATGCAAGTCGAGCGGCAGCACAAGGGAGTTTACTCCTGAGGTGGCGAGCGGCGGACGGGTGAGTA
>NZ_NHRI01000031.1:0-34359 GCF_003129585.1 Shewanella sp. BC20
CGATATCTAAACCGATTGTAGTAATCTTCATAGGTGGACCCGTCCTCTTTCTGATGAGTTTTAGCGACTACATCGTGGCCCATTGCGAGGCCGATTTAAAGTGGATGGGTCCATTCCATTATCCATGACCGGACTCACGCAATTTATTCCAACGCCCCACGGCAACTTCGCAGGGGAAGGTGAACTTCTGTAACATCCGTGTTTGCTGTAAATACCAAAAGAGTCATCGGTATTGCAAAATTTAACAATGGGTGTCTAGATAAACTAGATTAAAAGTAGGCGATCTCGTTTGTGTTAAGATTTAGTAGGGTTATTGGTTGCGAGTGCAATAAATCGTGCGCCTTCAATTTTGCCATTAAGATAATGGGCATCCACCTTTACTTGTACAGGCTTTGCAGTCTTAAGTGACTCAAATAGAACATTAATTTCATCGGTATTATGTTGGTGCGAGTCAACTTTCATAGTAAAACGTTGCCCTGTTTTAGCATCGGTAACATTAAAACTGATATAGCCTTTATTACGTTTAGCCCCTTCAATAAAGTATTCTTGCGTAATATTGGAGCGATTGCGCTCTGGCTTAGGCTGTCTGGCAATTGATTGAATGGCTTCTTTATCTAATATAGTGTTTTTTACTGTAATGGTTTCAGCATCTTGTGCACTACGTACAACCGCCGTATAACCTTCATTTACGTGCTTAGCAATCTCAGCGCCTTTCTCGCCAGCTTCTTGATTAGCGGCAATTCTTACCTTTTCTCGTAAAGCATCAATAGCTTTATCTACAGTGTTAGCGTGTAGCTTATCAGACTCAATTTTGTGCGCGGCAATTTGAATGTCTTTGTCAGCTCTAATTTTTTCTAATTCGACATCAGTATGTGTTTTAAAGGCATAGGTACCCCCTGCTGCAAGAACAATTGCAACCAATACTGCCATTTTATGACGGCTATCCATATTGCTCATCACGTTACCCGCTGTATCCAAAAGACTATTAAAAAAACCATCTGCAGGAGCGCTCGCATCAGTTGAACCTTTGGTGATACAAAACACCAGTTCTAATGCGTCTTTTTCTGCCCGAGTCATGTAGATTGTACTCGGAGTGTTGTACTTTACGATACAGAACGCCCTATATAATTCGTCCTGCAGCGTTAAGAATCCTTCCATTAACGAGCTAGGTAATGAGTTTTCATATCTCTGACCTTTTACATTGACCTTAATGTTTGGCCAGCCAGTAAAAGTGAGTTTTGCAGGGAAATCCTCATTTTGTAATAACACTCGATTGGCTAAGTCAAGAAAACTTACTTCATTCGTCACTTCATATGCTTGAAGAGATAAAGCCATAAAACATCCTTAATTTTTAATTATTTAGTTGTTAATTCGCAAACTAACATCAGCAGGATGCTACGTTGAGTTGCAGAAATTTAAATCGAAACAAAAACCAGCCATTCATTTTAGATCAACAACATAATGTACTTTAAGCCTGCCTACAACCTACTCTGGTTAATATGGCTGGAATGAGGGGTATAAAGAGTTTTATTGAGCACCCATTTTAAATTTTAGAAAGATAGAGTGTTAGTGCTCTTTGTAAATACGCGGCAATTTAACGAGCCACCCATTGTTAAATTTCTAGATGTGGCAGTAAGCATTACTCGGTTTGCTTTGCATGACTTGCAAACAATACAAAAAGCTGAAGGAGTTCACCTTCCCCTGCGAAGTTGCTGAAGGGCGTTGAAGAAAATCGCGTGACGCAGACAGGACGTCTGCGTAGCTTTCGGGGGGAAGGGACGCCCCATCGGAAGCGTTAGCGATTTTCGAATAAGCACGAAGCCAGTAACTAATGCATGTAACTTCGCTAGGGGCGTCTTGGAGAATCCAAGGAGGATAGGACGAGCAGTCCTCCTTGGTCGGGTGTGGGGTGAAGCCCCACGACTTTGACTTTGACTTTGACTTTGACTTTGATTTTGATTTTGCTTTTACATCACTTCAGCCGATTCGATATTCAAATCAGTTAACCAATCCCAAATCACAGCGATAAAACTACCCTCATAAAGCAATCTTCAGATTGATCCCAACCATCCATATCATCGTAATCCTCAATTGCAAATACCATCCACCAGAGTCCACCTAATGCAATTACGGCAGCAATCACAGCAGCAATTACAACACTTCCATACGGTTAGGCTGATTTTAGGCGATCAGCTTAATGCCCAGCATACTTGGTATCAGCAAGTCGATCCCAAGGTGCTGTATTTAATTGCAGAATTGCATCAAGAAAACACCTATGTGACGCATCATGTGCAAAAGATTTGCGCGTTCTTTAGTGCCATGGCGCAGTTTGCCAGCGAGCTTGGTGCTGCAGGGCATCAAGTGCGTTACCTCACCCTCGACGATACCCAAGGCTTTACCGACCTCAACGCATTGCTAGAGTGTTTTGTCGCCGAAACGGGGGCAATTAAGTTTGAATATCAACGGCCTGACGAATATCGACTCCTCGCGCAATTAAGCCAGTTGAAGTTGGCCAACGCCGTTGTGAATTGCGTCGATACCGAGCACTTTTTATTCCCCTTTGATGAAATTGATAGGGAATTTCCCCAAGGGCGACACAGGCTGATGGAGCATTTTTATCGGCGAATGCGCAAAAGATTCAATATCTTAATGACAGATGGCAAGCCCGTTGGCGGACAGTGGAATTTTGATGCCAACAACAGGCAAAAGCTTAAATCCCAAGATATCAAATCGCTCCCAACCCCCTTGATGTTTGGCCACAATGTGGAAGACATTCTCGAGCGTCTTCAACGCCATGGGATTAATACTATGGGCAAGGCGGATACGCGTTTACTCTGGCCGATAAACCGCATACAAAGCCTCGAATTACTTCAGTATTTTTGTGAGTACTGCCTGCCCGCCTTTGGCCGCTTTCAGGATGCGATGACTCAGCAACATCCAGCACAGTGGAGCCTGTATCACAGTAGGTTATCCTTTAGCCTAAATGCCAAACTTATCAGCTCATTAGAAGTGATCAATGCGGTGATTGAGCACTATCATGCCAACCCTTTTATAGAGATAGCTCAGGTCGAAGGCTTTGTTCGGCAAATCCTCGGCTGGCGTGAATATGTGCGCGGTATCTATTGGGCGAATATGCCCAACTACGCCAACATTAATGCCCTCGAGGCCAAGCGCAAGCTGCCCGACTACTTTTGGCATGGCAAGACTCGAATGAATTGCCTGCACCATGCTTTATCTCAGTCACTGGATTTTGCCTATGCCCATCATATTCAACGCTTAATGGTGATTGGCAACTTTTGTTTATTGACCGAAATCGCCCCCGATGAGGTAGATAAATGGTACTTAGGCGTGTATGTGGATGCGATTGAATGGGTCGAAATGCCCAATACTCGCGGCATGGCGCTATTTGCCGATGGCGGCATCGTCGGCACTAAACCCTATGCCGCGAGCGGCAGTTATATCAATAAAATGAGTGATTATTGCGGCAGTTGTCATTACAAGATAAAAGAACGTAGCGGCGCCCTTGCCTGCCCGTTAAACAGCCTATATTGGCGCTTTATGGATAAACACCGCGCACAGCTCTCCCATAATCCACGCATCGCCATGCTGTACCGCACTTGGGATAAAACCGATGAAACGGCAAGGCAAGCCATTCTGGCAACGGCCGAACAACATCTCGCGCAACTTGAACGCCTATAGAGGCCTATTCGCATGAGAGAAACGCGATGAATATTTTGGTATTAGGCGGTAGCGGTGGTATAGGTCACGCCATGGTGAATAAGCTGCGCGAAACCTATCCCGAGGCCACTATTTATGCGACCTATAAACATCATCAGCCAGATACAGGGCGAGGCGATGGCGTTATCTGGCATCGGCTGGATATCACCCTTGAGGAGGAGATTAAGCAACTGAGTCAAAACATTCCCCAATTAGATTGGCTAATCAACTGTATTGGCATGCTACACACAGAGAATAAGGGGCCAGAAAAAAGCGTGCAGGCACTCGATGGGGATTTTTTCCTGCACAATATCAAGCTAAACACGCTGCCCAGTATGATGTTGGCAAAGCACTTTGAACCCACGTTAAAACGCAGTGCGTCGGCCAGATTTGCCGTGGTATCGGCCAAAGTCGGCAGCATTAGCGATAACCGCTTGGGTGGCTGGTACAGTTATCGCGCCTCAAAAGCTGCGCTGAATATGTTCCTCAAAACGCTATCGATTGAATGGCAAAGAAGCATGAAACACTGCGTGGTGCTGTCACTGCATCCTGGCACTACGGATACGCCATTATCTAAACCTTTTCAGCAGAACGTGCCCAAACAAAAGCTGTTTACACCAGAGTACGTCGCCCAATGTTTGGTGAGAATTATTGCCAATGCCACACCAGCACAAACGGGCAGCTTTTTGGCCTACGATGGGGTAGAGCTGCCTTGGTAGCGAATATTGACAATAGTTAAACTTGGCAGCTTTCAGTACTGACAGCGCTTAGCCCTGACAATTCTTAACCTTCACAAAAATAGGCATAATTGATTCGGCTGCCTTGCCCCCATACAGCCGTCCAAGTATTCACATCGCTCATATTACCAAAGTGGATTGACTGCGATGTATCACATTCCCCTTGAAACGGCGCCTTATTGTCATTAATAAACTGCGCCGAAGCCGCCAAAATATCACTGCATTCTTCATCGTCGGCGACTAACCAGATAAAGTCTTCGCGACAATCATCCCTCGCAACCATCTCTTCGGGGGAATATAAGTCCAGCTTTTGCTTGAGTGTTTGCCACTGATCGGGCGAAACATTGCAGGAGATTGCCAGCTTATCAAGCACCCCAGCACCGCCAGCCCAAAAGGATAAATCAAAGTCTAACTGCTGCAGTTCGGGGGCAAAGCCCAATAGGTTTTCAATCACTTGCAAGCTTTTGGCTAAATCGGCATCGGGCCTGCGATAACGTACCTCAATACCATCATACTCACGCATGCGACGACTCCTTTCTTAAGTGCATTGCCCTTATTTGAGCGGCCCGGTTTCACTCACGGGTTTCTTTAATAACTTACGCTGCAAGGTACGGCGGTGCATACCCAGTTGGCGGGCGGTAGCCGACACATTGCCCTGATTGGCATTGAGCACTTGCTGAATATGCTCCCATTCTAGCCGTTTAGGGCTGAGCGGCGAGTCATCGATTTCATCCTCGGGCAGTGCGCTCGCCTGACTATTGACCTCGAAGGCGGCCAACAAGGTTTGGGTATCGACGGGTTTGGCAAGATAATTATCCGCGCCGAGGCGAATCGCCTCTACCGCAGTAGCAATGCTGGCGTAGCCCGTTAGCAACACCATGGTGACCTTAGGCAACAGATTACGCAGGGGCACGATTAAGCTCAGGCCATTGGCCTCGGCCAGTTTCATATCCAGCAGGATATGGGTAGGGCAAAATTCCCGCGCCACCAGCAGCGCATTACTGGCATCGTGACTTAAGCGGCATTCGAAACCATGGCGAGTCAACCGCCGCGCAAGCACGCCTGCAAGCGCCTGATCGTCTTCAATAATCAATAGCCGTTTCATAGCGCCTCCGCAGTCGTGGCCGATGCATTAGGCTGCAAGAGGGTAAAACGAATTTGCGCCACTGTGCCCCCTTGAGGATGATTGGCGAGGATCAACTCCGCCCCTAAACGTTCTAGGCTGGCATGGCTCAGCAGCAAGGCCACGCCTAAGCCTTTGGGGCTCTCGATTAATAAGGTACCCAATTGTGGCAATAATGAGGGAGCGATACCCGCGCCATAATCACGGATCTGCAAATAGATCTGCCCTTCGCTCGGCGCGCTATCGAGACTGATATCCACTTGGGCGACACCTAAGGTTTCGGCGCTGGCGCGGGCGGCATTTTCAATCAAGGCCATAATAGCGGGGGTTAAGCTCATATCGGTTAAGATCTGTTGTTCTTCCAACTGCTTAGGTGCGCAGGTGATCAACCAATTGAGTTCAGTTTGCGGCATCAATAACTGGGTTTTCTGCTTTAATCCGGCCACCAGCTCGGTGATCTTTTGTGGTCGCTGACGACGGTCGCGAATCGACTCAGTCGCCAACCGTAGCTCGGTCAAGGTATGTTCGCAGCGACCTAATGCAGTCTCCATTTCAACAACAGTAATCGAAGGTTCGGGTTGTTCTTCCCTTAATTCGTCGAGCAATAACCGCAGTGTCGATAGCGGCGTCGCCAGTTGATGGGCCATTTGTGCCGAGACAGTGCCGAGCGCCACTAACTGCTCTTGTCTTAACTGCCCCTCACGCATATAGGCCAGTTGCGCGTCCTGACGGCGCATGCGCTTGGCAATCAAGGCCACGCTCGTGGTCAATACCAGCGCCGAAATCACAAAGTTGAACCACATGCCGAGGTAGTGGGAGCTCATATCCATACCGTGGTGATGCATTTGCGACTCTGGCACGGTAAAAATCATCAGGCTATAGGCAAGCGTAGAGATCGCCGTCAGGCTCCAAGGCGCCCAAATCGGCAGAGTCACGGCGGCGAGCGCAATGGGTAATAGCAGTAAGGAGATAAACGCATTGGTCGCCCCGCCCGAAAAATACAGCCAAGAGATCCAAAACAAGGTATCGAGACTCAGGGCGATAAACAGGCCACGCTCTTTCGCAAACAAGGGTTTACGCAATGCCAAGGTGAGCGACAAATACAGCACCTCCAGCACAAACACATGCACTAGCGGCTCCATTTGCAAACTCAGGCCAAAAGTATCGGCGGCAAATAACGTCAAACCGATTTGCAGCAATAAGCCTAAGGTTCTAAGCAGCGCCACTTGGTCGGCGGCTTGCAAATTTGTGCCTAGGATCTTAACCATTTTTTAATCCTTAAACTTAAGGCCAACTGCCGCCAGTGCCGTGCTGGATTGGCTAAGTGCCTGAGTTAGCCCTGTCTTAAACGCTAACTCAGAGTAGATCCCCAAGGCGGCTAAACGCCCACAACTTAAGGTGCAATCTTGCGGCCTTTTGGCGCTATCCATAGGGGTTTGCTCAGGAAGTAAATGCGCGCTATCAATCCCCAGCAGTTCACCTAAGCCGAGCAGCATTTGATACTTAGTCATGGTTTGCGTGGCACTAAAATGGTAAATCCCTGACACATCGGCAGCATGTAACTGCCGCTGGATAAGCTTAGCAATGGCATTGGCAATATCCGCCGTCGATGTTGGCGCACGAATGGCCCAATGGTCGACCCGCTGCGGTCTGCTATCCAGCAATTGGTTGATTAACACCAATACCGCAGACTCGCTCAGTTGAGTCACTTCGCCGTAGAGGATTGGTAAGCGTAACACCGCAAAACCGCTGTCGATGCTCAGCACACAGGTTTCGCCCTGCAATTTAGACTCGCCATAAAAGTTGATGGGATTGGGCACGGCATCTTCGGCATAGGGCGGCGTTGTGCCATCGAACACATAGTCGGTGGAAATATACAGCAGCCAAGCGTGATGGGTTTTGGCGGCCTCGGCTAAGGTTTGGCTGGCGCTCAAATTCAGCGCTAAGGCATGTTCTGGCGAGCGCTCAGACACATCGGGGCGACGCTCGGCGGCGCAGTGTACTATCACCTCGGGCTGTTCACGGGCAATAAAAGCCTCGACCTCGGCGGCTTGGGTTAAATCGAGTCGATGAATCCCCGCCTCGGCACGGCTAAAACCTGTGGCAATCACCCTATGACCCGCGGCGGTTAACTGTTTGACGACCGCCCTGCCGAGTAATCCGGTTGCGCCCGTTACCATGATGTTTGCCATATTGCCCCGCGATCCTTAGCCATTCATTTGGCTCATAATTCTAAAAGCTTTTCATATTCAACGCACTTGTTTACTCTTATTTGCCTGTGCTCAACCTCATCGAGTTTGTACCACTTAACCCGATTAACGACCAAAAGGCTGAATTTGACTCACGCACTTCCCCTCATTCTTGCAGGCCCCATGCTGCGCCACTGCGACGCCTCACACTTTACCCTCTGGTTTGTGAGCCGCGAGCCGTTAAGCGAATTACAGCTTACCTTAGGGGAACAGAGTTATTCGTTAACAGAGGAAGAAGTGCACAGCGTGCCGCTCGGTCAGCATGCCTTTCAGTATTTACTTCGCCTGTCGCGCCCCGAACTGCTTACGCCCCAAGTGGTTACCCAATACCGCGTGTCGGCCAAGGGGATTGATGACCTATTTAATCATGTTAAAAAGTTGAGTTATGGCGATGCTAACTCGCCCCATCTTTACTTTAGCCAAGCACTGACACAGGTATGGCATGGCTCATGCCGCAATCCCCATCACCACAGTGAAGATGCCTTAGTCGCCGCCGATACTAAACTCGCCCAGCTTATCGATAAAGGTGCGAATGAGCGCCCAGCGCTATTGATGCTCAGCGGCGATCAGGTCTATGTGGATGATGTGGCGGGCCCTATGCTATGCGCCATAGGTCAAGTGATTGAAAAGCTAGGTTTGCACCATGAAGCCTTCCACGGCGCCAATATTGCGGGAAGCGAGGCCATAAGTTACCAGCCCGAGCATTTATATTTACGCCATAAAAATCTGCTGCCACGCACCGAATATCCCGCCAAAACCGCGCTCTGGCGCTGGTATATCAATCATCCGATTTTTACCTCATCGATTGCCGAAAACCATTTAGTCAGCCTCAATGAGATGATTGCTCTGTATCTGCTGACTTGGTCACCCGAATTATGGGAGCTTATCGACTTGCCCAAGGAGGTTGAGGGACTCTCGGCGGCGAATCAGCTACGTTGGCAGCGCGAATGGCAAAATCTATTGGCCTTTAAGGCGGGGCTAAAACAGGTTAGGCGCCTGATGGCGCATATTCCCGTGTATATGATGTTCGATGACCATGATATCACCGACGATTGGAACCTCACCGCCAAGTGGGAGCAGGCGGCCTACGGCCATGCCTTTTCGAAGCGCATTATTGGTAATGCTTTGATTGCCTATACCTTATTCCAAGGGTTAGGCAATACACCGAGCCAGTTTGATGCCGAGGTACGGCCGTTATTAGATGTTTTTTTCGCCCGCCCAGCGCCAGAAGCTCAGGACGCCTTGATTGATGAGTTACTCAAATTCGAGCAATGGCATTACACCTTAGACACTTCACCTAAGCTGGTCGTGTTAGATACCCGCACCCGCCGCTGGCGCAGTGAATCCAATCTCGCTAAACCCTCGGGGTTAATGGATTGGGAAGCCTTGATGGACTTACAACAGGCGCTGCTCGGCCAATCCAAGGTGATTATCGTCTCCCCCGCCCCTATGTTTGGGGTCAAAGTGATTGAAGCCGTGCAACGCATGGCGACACTCATGGGCGGCTCACTGCTGGTCGATGCCGAAAACTGGATGGCACATCCGGGCGCCGCCAATACCCTGCTAAGTATCTTTATGCATCGCAAAACCCCAGAGCAATTTGTGATCCTCTCGGGGGATGTGCACTACTCCTTCGCCTATGACATCAGCATTCGCTTTCGCCGTAGCAGCCCGAATATTTATCAAATTACCTGCAGCGGGATTAAAAACCAGTTCCCCGAGAAACTACTGCCGCTTTTCGACAAGCTCAATGGTTGGCTTTACGGCCACTTCTCGCCGTTAAACCTATTCACTAAACGTAAGCGACTGTCATTGCGCGGTAGACGCCCTAATGGCGAGCGTAGCAAACGTTTAGTCAACCGCAGTGGGATAGGAATATTGGCGTTAGCGGAGGATGGTGAACCGACAAAAATCGCTGTTTTACATGGGGATATGACAGAGACTCGGTTCGAACCACCGAGGCAGGAATAACTTAAACAGGGTTGTGTTTTGCCGCTTCTGAACTGGTTGCCCCAGCGCCAGCATCCGCAGGCTTTGCGGCCGCTTCTTGGTTAGGCAAACTTTGTTTAAATAACTGGGACTCGGGGCGTTTTTGCGGCGCAGTATCGTCGTGCATCTGATCCCAAACGCCCTGTTTTAACGACACATCGGTTTTATTGTCAGCGTCATGCGTGACCTCGGCACTCGGTTTCTTCGGCTCGATCACCGCGCTGGCCTTACGGATTTCCGTCGTCAGCTCATGCACATAGGGATGCTTAGTCCAGCCGCCAAAATACATGGCGCCCAGCAACACCGCGGCACAGAGTAAAATTGAAACGATTGCAGATTTGGTCATTCTATTGAGTTCCTCAAACAATCAGCGTCAGACTTCTTACAGCTCATGAGCATAACAGAGTCTGTATTCTTACCATTGCCGAGAAACTCACACAATCATCTTGCAGTCCCCCACTTTCTACACTGTGGCAATAATGCTTTCCGCTGACTTAAGCGTTAATCCGTCACATTCAATATCGTGCGGGCGACCACTGATAGGATCAACAAAACGTAATCGCTGCGCTAAAAGTTGCAACGGCTTGGTAAAATCATCCGGCCCTTTAGGTAATAGCGTCGGATAAAAGCGGTCATTTAATAATGGCATACCAAGGCTTAACATATGGACTCGCAGCTGGTGCGTCTTGCCCGTAATAGGGCTCAACTCGAATAAACCAAACTCCCCATGAATCGCCACTAAACGAATCTCAGAGTGCGTATTTGCCTCACCTTCGACTATCTTCATGGTGAAACTCGGCTCGCTGCGTTGCATGCGATTTTTCACCGTCCAATGCAATGGCAAGGTTAATTCGCCACTAGCATATTGCGCCATAATCTCTGGGGTGAGTTTGGCAATCGCTTGATAATCTTTACGGATCGCATCATCAATAAATAACTGGTGATAAATATGCCGCGTCTCGGGGCGAGTCGTCATCAGAATAACGCCTGCGGTTTCCCGGTCTAACCTATGGGCAGGAGCGATAGTGTCGATCCCAGTGCTTAAGCGTAAACGGTGTACTAGGCACTCATTAACATAATCGCCGCTGGGTGTGACGGGTAAAAAATGCGGTTTGTAGGCCAAGATAAGGTTGTCATCTTGAAACAAAATCGGCGACGCGAACGGGACTTGTGCTTCGACGGGAACTTCACGGTAGTAGTAAGCCCTCGCCGTTGGGCGATAGGCTGTATCTAATCCAATCAAGCTGCCATCTTGCCAATGCACTTTGCCATCGAGGATCCGCTGGCGCCAAACCGCTTCGCCAATATGGGCATAATGCTCGATCAAAAAAGAAAATACGGTTGGTTTATCAACCACTTCTAAGGGAAGAACCACAAAAGAAGGTTGGGCGGCACGGGCGGTTTGAGTCATAGAAACAACTAGCGGCGATAATGAGCCGCTATTTTAGCCTCTGTGTGGTTTTTCAGTCCACATGGGACTTGATGAGTTGCAGGACAAAATCCATGGTTTTATGGCAGTCGGGTTGATTCACCAGCACTAGCTTATCGCGGTTATACATGGGCAACACTTCTAACCAACGTTGGCTCACCCAAGCCGCATCCTCTAAATGCACTTGAGAATACAGCTCCAGCAAGTCTGGGTTCACCTCATAGAATTGCTCTAGGGCGGCACTGATCAGCTCGAACTCCCCTTCTATCGGCTCTTCCTGCCAATTTTGGCAGGGCAAAGTGCGGGACATCCACAACTTATCTTTCGTCTGTGCCGCCGAGAGAATACTGACTCTCTGACGTCCCTCTAATACTATGCTGAGGGAGTCATCTTCCAGTTGATTAAAATCGATGATATCGCACTGAGTGGCTGTGGGATAACAGGGCGGAGTACCACTGGGTTTCATCGCCGCAAAGGCTAAATCGTACTTACCTTTTAAGACCTCAGCGACCATGCGTAATTGGCCCGGCTCGACCACGCGGACCTCAATCCTTCCCTGTGGCAGCAACAAGGCATCGCGCATAATTAACGCCATTTCTCGTGTTTGCATAGCAACCTCCTGCCCACTCATAGAAGGAAACGCTCAAAAACTAGCCGCATCCCTTATTAGTTTAGAGTGTAGCAGGAGAAATAATTTCCTTCCTAAAGTCGCTGACAGCAAAAAAGAATTTAGGTTGACTTGCCGCTCTCGCCTTACAACGGCGCTAGGTGTGCAGCGATATTTCCTTTTGCACACACCTCGGCAAATTCATCGGCAAGGCGCTCGCTCAAGGCAACAGAACGGCGCCAATACTGCATCCGCTGCGCCGTATCCAATTGCTTAAAGTCTTCACGGTCGGGCACCTTACCAAAGGGTAGCGAAGCCACAAATTCCGCCGAAGGCGCCAGCACCAAGGCGTTATGGTAATTGGTGCGCGCTCGGCGCCAGGTCAAGGATTTATCGAACCATCCGGGGCTCATATGGGGATAAAAATGTGGGTACAAGGTCAACCCCGTGGCATGGGACAAAGGCAAATCGAAGTGGTAGTCGGTGATGCCACCATCATAGTATTGCCCTGTAGCAACGCCCTCAATCTGAGATACAGGTGCGAGCACGAGTGGAATCGACCCCGTCGCTAACATCACTGAGTTCATATTGGTTTCGGTGAGCTGCGCCTGCTGGCTGGGTAAATCCTCAAGTTGTTTAAAGGGAGATGATGCCAGTTGCTGGCTAAAGACCACCCGCTCGAAATGCCAACCCAAGGTTTTGCGGCTAATGAGGTTAGTCGCGGCCGTTATCGCTAGCCCTGCTGCCAAGGGCAATTTATGGCTAAGGCGATTGATATGTTTAGCCCGGCATGCAATTAAGTGACTGTGGATAAAGGGATGATTCACTATTTCGCGCCCGCCCGACTCGCCGAGAATGCCTTGGACTATGCCCTTTACCTGCTCGCTCACTTCCTGCGGTGTCGGTATGGTTTCATACCGCTGGCCAATATAGTAATCCTCTAAACGCCCGTAGGCTTGTAGTGGATCCTGCTGTGCCAAACAGGCTAAACGCCACGCCCCAGACGACGCCCCTAAGGTATAAAGCGGTGTGTTACGCTGCTTAAAAAATTCCGTGAAGAGATACTTATCAAGACCCGCAATCCCTAACCATTTGGGCCCACCGGATGCGGCCAATAGTTGTGTAAAAGCATCGGGATGCAGACCTTGTTCCCTGATAATGTTAAAGGCCGTAGGACCTGCAAGAAAGCGTAATGCGGGCAAAACTTAACTCCTTAAAGTGCCTCAAACCTGAGGTTTAGCGCCATTAAAACACAGCCACTAAGCGCGATAAACCTTCAGCACACCTACTGGATCTGGATGATTTTATTCACTTAGCCCATCACATTCAAAGTGGCGATATATTCGACTGGCTTTAAGGGATTATCTAGAACAGTAAGCTCTGAGTTAGTTCTTTTCTGTCTAGATGTAACAATTGTTACAGTGATAACCTTCACCCTATCGAATTGTTACTTTCGTTGGTTCAATGTTTTCGTTCCAGCCTAAAGGTTACTCCACATTGAGAGGTTTTATGCGTCCAGCCGTTATCGCATTAGCAGTATCTTCAACTTTGGTTTTTCCTGTCGTACACGCAGAAGAACAGGCCAGCAGCTTTGAGAAAATTGAAGTGGTCGGCTCGCGGATCGCCCTGCGCACTGCAACCGACAGCGTTGCCCCCGTCGATATCATTACCGCGGAGCAACTCGAATCCACCGGTATGACCGAAACCGCTAAGGCGCTGCAATTTGCCGCGCCAAGTTACAGTTTCCCCTTCTCATCGGTCACCGATGGCTCAGACGCAGTGCGCCCAGCCAGCTTACGCGGCCTGTCACCAGACCACACGCTCGTACTGGTAAACGGTAAACGCCGCCATGGTTCGGCGCTGGTGCATTTAAGTGGCACTGTCGGCAAGGGCTCATCTAACGTCGATTTGAACGCAATTCCGATGACGTCAATTAAGCGCATCGAAATCCTGCGTGATGGCGCTTCGGCACAATACGGCTCAGATGCAATTGCTGGTGTTATTAACGTAGTCTTAAAAGACAACGACCAAGGCGGTAGCGTGTCGGCTCAAGCGGGCCAAACCTATCTGGGTGACGGTGAACAATGGCGCGTAGGTGTGAACCACGGGATCAGCCTAAACAACGACGGTTTTGTGAATATTGGCGTTGAAGCTCACCATAAAGACAGCACCAACCGCGCAGGCTTAGATCCACGCCAACAATATCCTAAGCTGCCAGACGGTTCGGATGATCCGCGTGAAGCGACTTTCAACCGCAAGAGCCACCAAGTGGGCGACGCCGAATACGATAACTTAGGCCTATTTATCAACGCGGCGCAGCCTTTCTCAAGCGACAGTAAACTCTATGCCTTCGGTGGCATTAGCCAGCGTGAAACCAAATCCGGCGCATTTTATCGCCGCGCGCTCGATGCTCGTAACTTGACCGAGCTGTATCCCGACGGCTTTTTACCGCAGATCAATCCTAAGATCATCGATTCATCATTAGTCCTAGGCTATGAGTTCACCCTCGGTGAATGGAATATCGATACCTCAGCGGGCTATGGCGGTAACTCGTTCGAATACAATATTGTGAACACCCTAAACGCATCACTCGGCCCAGATAGCCCGACAGAATTCGATGCGGGCACCCTATCCACCAGCGAAGCAAACCTAAACATCGATGCCTCGCGCTACTATAACTTTGCCAATGATTCAGAGATCTTAGTGGCGACGGGTGTCTCTTGGCGCCAAAACGGCTATCAGATTGAGGCGGGCGAACCCAACTCTTATATCAATGGCGGTTATGATAACCGTGCTGCGGGTAGCCAAGGCTTTACTGGCTTTACGCCCGAATCAGAAGTCGATGAAACTCGCGACAATACCGGTGTTTATGTCGAGCTTGAAAACCAGTTAACTACTGAGTTTTATTGGGCGGCGGCGCTGCGTTACGAAAACTATTCTGACTTTGGCGGCAACACCAGTTGGAAGCTCGCGGGCCGTTACGACTTCACCGACCATTTAGCGCTGCGCGGCACAGTGAACACAGGCTTTAGAGCGCCGAGCGTACAACAGCTGTACTTCAGCAATATCTCGACCCTGTTCAATCCTGATCCAACTACGGGCCAGTTAGTGCCAACAGAATCAGGCACTTTCAACACTTTATCGCCAGTGACTAAGGCGCTAGGTATTAACGAGCTCGACCCAGAGCTATCGCAATCCTTCAGCTTAGGCTTGGTCTACACCAATGATACGGGCCTAGCCCTGACCTTGGATGCCTATCAGATTTCAATCGATGACAGGATTATCCTCTCAAGCTCAGTGACGCCAAACGACTCACCCGCTGTTGCGGCGGCGCTAGCCAATACTAATGCAGAATCGGCGCGCTTCTTTATTAATGCCGTCGATACCCGTACTCGCGGCGTCGATTTAGTGGTGAGCCAAGATTTTGATCTCGGCAACTGGGGCGATTTACGCGCTAACTTGGCGTACGCCTATAACAAAACCGAAATTCAAGATATTCATTTCCCTGAAATTTTGGACGGACTAGGCCCTAAACTCTTCGATAATATCGAACAAACCCGCATGACCTCGGCCACGCCGCACAATACGGGTAACCTAGGTCTGACCCATGAATTAGGTGACTTTAAGACTAACATTCGCCTCAGCTACTTCGGCGATTACACTGTGGGTTACTCAACGGGTGACGTGAATTACAGCGACCAATGGGTGATGGATTTATCCGTGCGCTACGCCGCAACCGATGCTTTAAGCTTCACCGCTGGTGTGCAAAACTTGTTTGATGTGTATCCTGAAAAACGCCCAGATGACAATAACTTCAATGGTATTTTCGTCTATCCATTAACCAACACACCGTTTGGATTTAATGGGGGTTACTACTTCCTCGAGGCTAAGTACACTTACTAAGCCGCAAACCATCAAAACAGGCCATTTATGGCCTGTTTTTTTTATGTCTATCGCTTATGTTCTAACGGCGGTGAACTGATTATAATCTTTACAGTTCACTCATTTACTTACGCCATATCGAGTAGCCCATGATTGTCGATACCTTAGCTAATCGCCATATTTATCAATCACTCAGTCCACGCATTGCCACGGCATTAGCACATCTTGCCAGCACTGACTTTAGCCAACTGCCCGTTGGCAATTATCCCCTCGATGGCGAGGATATTTTCGTGATAGTCAACGACTACCACACTAAGCCACAATCGACCGAACCCTTTGAAGTACATCAAAAATACATCGATGTGCAGTATGTGGTCAGCGGAGAAGAAGAGTTTGGCTATCTACCATTGGCCGACCAAACACCCTCAAAACCTTATTTCGAAAAGCACGATTACGCCGAGTTCGATTACGAGTCGAATAAAGCCAACGCCTCCTACATTCAACTAAAGGCGGGGATGTTCGCGCTCTTTTTCCCTGGCGACATGCATATGCCCGGCACGAGTGATACACCGACAGCGGTGCGTAAAGTCGTGATAAAAGTGAAGATCTAACACCGGTGTGAATAATGGCCACTGCCAGCGGTCGGTTTTTAGTGGGATAGCGACTTAAGGGCGCAGCGATATGCGCTTTGGCTATTTCCGAATCGGGCGAAATATTGTTAAAATTGCCACAAATTTAAAGGAGAGTCCCTGAAATGCCTATGTACGTTGTCGGTCACAAAATCCCCGATTCTGATTCAATCTGCGGTGCTATCGCGTTAGCTTATTTAAAAAACCAAATCGGTGAAGAAGCCGTTGCCGCACGTTTAGGTGAGTTATCACCCGAAACCGCTTTTATTCTGGAGCGTTTTGGCTTTGAAGCGCCAGAATATAAAACCAGCTATGCTGGCGAGCAGGTCTACATTGTTGACCACTCAGAACTGACTCAAGCACCGGACGATATCGCTCAAGCGACTATCGTAGGTATTGTGGATCACCACAAATTAGGCGATCTGACCACTGATACGCCTTTAGAGTGCTGGATCCGCCCTGTTGGTTGCAGCAACACAGTCATTAAGATGATGTACGACTTCCACCAAGTTGCCATCCCTAAAAATATCGCTGGCATCATGATGTGCGCCATCCTGAGCGACACTGTGATCTTCAAATCACCTACCTGCACTACAGCCGACATCCGCTGCGTTGAGGCCTTAGCCGAAATCGCTGGCGTTGAAGACTTTAAAGCGCTGGGCATGGAAATGTTCAAGGTCAAATCGGCTGTTGAAGGCACGCCAGCACGCGATCTCGTGATGCGCGACTTTAAAGACTTCAACATGAACGGTAACTTAGTGGGTATCGGCCAGTTAGAAGTGATTGATCTGTCTGTATTTGATTCAATCAAAGCCGAACTGGAAGCCGATATCAAAGCACTGAAGGTTGAAGGCAACCGTCACAGCGTACTGTTACTGCTGACAGACATTATGAAAGAAGGCTCAGAGCTTTTAGTGGTTTCTGACGATGCCGATCTGGTCAACCGTGCCTACGGTAAAACCCCAGTCGATGGCAAAGTGTGGTTAGACGGCGTATTAAGCCGTAAGAAGCAAGTTGTGCCACAACTGCAGGCCGCTTTCGCTTAAGCTAGCATTAAGTTGTCATACATAAAAAGCCGAACTCAGTTCGGCTTTTTTGTGCCTTGAATATGCGCCATTCCATAAAATCGGCATGAAACTTTGCTCATAAAGCTATCCTAAATTTGGCGGTGCCGAGTAAGATGGGATGATTCATTCTCGCACTCTGTTTTCATCATGCCAGAAGCCTTACAACACCTTATCACCGAAATGACACCTTGGTTGCAGCAATACGGTTATCTGCTGCTCTTTGTGGCCATCGCCGTCGAGGGATTTGGTATTCCTGCACCGGGACAATCCTTACTGATTGTCGCCAGTTTACTGGCCGCTACGGGGCAAATGTCGCTGCCATTAGTCTTAATCGTTGCCTGCGTCGCCGCCCTGAGTGGCAACAGTTTGGGCTACTTTATCGGTCGCCGCTTCGGTGAGGTATTGCTGCGAAAAGGTTGGATAAAGCCGCAGCTTGAGGACAAGATCCACAGTGTGATTGGCCAGTATGGCATAGCCGCCCTAGTGCTCAGCCGCTTTGTCGAAGGGCTTAAGCAGTTTATGTTTATTGGCTGTGGGCTAGCCAAAATGCCCTTTAAGCAATTCGTGATGGGAAACCTACTCGCCACCAGCATTTGGGTAACGCTTTTTGGCTTAGGCCCAGTGTTAATCCGCGATGAAATCGCCCCTATTCTCACGTTTTATCATCAACATAAATACCCGACATGGGCAATCGTTAGCCTGCTCTTAGTCCTTTTACTTCATTTTAGCTGGCGTAAATTTCAGGTTAAAAATCAGTAAAAAGTATATTACAAACACTGTTTTGATCAGATAAAGTGGGCAGCTAGGTTACCCTTCTAACTAAACGGATAGTGAATAAACAAGGAGTGTAGATGAAGTATTCTGCTTGGGGCGCTCTCGCCCTTTTACTACTTACCACCCCATGCTTAGCATTAACTAAGCATATTTATGGTGATGTACAAGTTACCAATATTAGCCCGAGTAGCGATTTTGTTTGGGAACGCGACAGTACACAGCAACCCCAATACCCAATAGAACTCGCGCGTTCGCGCATAGCGGGTTGTACAGTGCTGTCCTTCGACATTTCCGAGACAGGTGACACTGAAAATATCGAAGTCATCAATTCTGTCCCCAATAATGCGATTGGCAAATATTCAAAACAAATACTTAAAACATGGAAGTGGACACCCACCTCTACAGTTAAAACCGCCGAGAAACGCACTGTCAGACTCGACTATTGCCTTGGGGAAACTTCTTCCGCGGAATCAGAGAAACAATGTAAGCAACAGGCACAACTCGCCTGTAGCTAACCATTGAACACATTTAATTTTCTCAAAGGTTAAACAAGCCCCCAGAGAAAATCCTCCCGTCGATTTACTCAGTCTCAACCTTAGGTTGAGGCTGAGTTGGTTCATTAGGTTGAGTATCCTTAGTGGTATTTATCTCGGTTTGGGGCTAAGTATTAATTTGAGGTTGCGCATTAGTTTGAGACTCAGCATTAATGGCTGGCGGCTTTACCGTGGTCTCGGCTTCCTCTTGTTTCGTTTCCCCACCCGCTGCATTCGAAGCCTTATCCGTCGCTTGCGGCGGGGTGTGCTCATCTGATGGCGGCACTACAGAGGAATGCTCCTCAATAAGTGTTTGCTTCTCTGGCTTCTCTGGCGTCTCTTGTGACTCTGTTGAATCTTGTGGCTTAGGTTGTTCGCCTTCAGGTAATGGCTCGACTAACACCACGGGCTCTGCTGGGGTATTTGTTTGCGTATCCGACGAGCTTGCCGCTTCCGAGTCGGGCGCCAACGTGGCTAAATCTTCATTCGCTGGGCTTTCGACCGCATGTTTAGGCAATTGATTTCGATACAAATCAATCATCCCCATCACCTCGGACAGCGCCTTGGCGTGGTCCGGCGTTAAGATCCCATTATGCCCAGAGACAATTTCATCGGACACGGCCAGCACCCATACAGCCTGCATATTGGCGTCTGGGCAGGTTTGCACACTGCGCCGCGCCTGCAGGCGAGCACGGATTTTCCAACCCGAATGCGGCAAGGTCATCATACAACCGGGAATTTCGTCATGGGCCATTAATGCCGAAGGCATCTTCATCGGCGTCGAACAATTACCGCCAGAACATTTATCGATATCGTGGGTAATAGCCCAAGAGTTACCCAGTGCCCGCTCGCCGTCCTTGATGTAATTAAAGGCCTCTTTTACCGCAAAATCGCCCTTAGATTGCAGCACCACCATACTCGGTTTTTGCCTATCTAAGCTCATCAGCGTATCGAGTGGTTTAAAATCCTGCGCCGGCGCGGCAGGATTTAACAGCAAGAAAAGATTCGGATTATCCTGCTCATTATCGATGGCCGCCTTGATTCGATCTTTACTGGCGTGCAGCACCACTAAGCCGCCAAGGCTGTGGCCAATCACGGTATAACGCAGTAATTGATGTTCAGCCACTAACCCATCCAGCTTATCCAGCAGCTGCGATAACCCAGTTTGCCCAATGCGCTTGGCCACGGCTTTACGCTGTAAAATGGTCGGGAAATCCAGCGGCTCAATCCAACTGGTGGCATCTTCTGAGCCATCGAGCCAGAAGGGATCCAGCTTGTCACCACGCCAACCTATGTATAAACCCAATAGGTTACGCTGGGAGTCGGATGCCGCCATCTGCTGATAAAACTGTTCGAACGCGACAAAGTTTTCGTCCGTCGGATTCGCGCTATGGTGCCAGCCGTGGACAAAAATCAGCAACTCGGGAGCCGTGCCATTATTGGGTTGTAAAATCCGCGCCTTGAGCCCTTGCCATTGTCCATCGTTATGTGGCTGACCTTGATCATTAAATTCAATCACATGCAGATTTTGCGTAGCAATATCAGGGCCGGGGATGTGATAGGCTTGGTCAGGAATAAAAGGAAGTAAAATACCGAGGGACAACAACATCAAAAACAGTAACTTGTACTGAGTAAACTTCTTAAGGCTCATTTATGACAACTAAATTGTGGCCAGACTAGGCCAATATAGACACGCTGCTGGGGCTAACAGCAAAATTGGCCAAATTATACGCTAACCCCAAATTTCCAGCTAGAGTAGACGATGCCTTTTATCATCAAGCTTAGCTCGAGTTAGCGCCAGGTGTCGGGCAGCTTCACTTGGCTCCAAAGGTCATCGCATAATAGCGCTGTATGTTGCCACTGACCGCTGCAAATCCATTTCACTAAGGCATCACCCACCTGCGGATAGGCAATGGGATTTGGCGATGCCGCCTTGAGCCAACGTTTGACCACGCCCATGTCCAGACTCATCATACTGTCACCCGCGCCCAATAATTGCAGCGCTGCCACATTCGATAGCTGCTCGAATTGACCAATCAGCGGCTTGACCAACAACTTCTTACCTAAGGTCAGCGCCTCGCTCGCCAACTCAAATCCGGCATTACCAATCACTCCACCGCAGCTCGCTAAGTGCTGTTTAAATCCGTCACGATTAAAACCATGCCATTGAATATGGTCGGCAAGCGGTGCAGTCGGCTGCTTAGCGTGATACACCAAAAACTGATAATCCGTAAAAGGCTTAAAAAATTCGGCGATCGCATCCGCCTCTTCAAAGGGTAAATACACCAAAATTTGATGGGTATGTTCTATGGGACTGGCATCGACCTCGACAAAGGGAGGTAGGATCGGAAAACCAAAATGATGCCAATGACACCCCAGTGCCACGTCCACTGGCGCAAAATAGTTGAGTAGCAACTCATTAAACCAAGTGCTCCCCAACTTAGGCACTGGGTGAGTCAAAGCCGCTTGATGACTTATACCAATAGAGGGGACGCCTTGGCGCCTCGCTGCCCATGCGGATACGGGTTCAAAATCATTCAGCACTAGGTCATAGCAACTCAAATCCAATGCTTGGATATCCTTAAGCAATGACAAGGAGCAATTTTGTCTCACCGTTTGCGATACATTCACTCGCCCTGAGTGAGTCGCAAAGGTCATGCCCGCCTGTACGCGATACTCCCCAAAACACTCCATATCGAAAAAATGTTCAGGCTTGCGCCCCGAAAACAAAAAGTCGACTTGAATATTGTGCTCAATTAAGGCTTTTGCCATCACTCGAGCACGACTTAGGTGGCCATTCCCTGTGCCTTGAACTCCGTAGAGTATTCGCATTGCTTATCCTTTAATTGTGAATGAAAGAGTGGTAAATCAAGGAGGTACCTAACGAATAAGCGCCTGATTTGGGTTAAATCACGGGATGTACCAGCAGCACAGCCCCAGTACCTAACAGGGCGCCAGCGGCAATATCTGAAGGGTAATGCACCCCTAGCGCAATGCGCGAGGCACCAATACAGAGCGCCCAGGCGTAGGCAAGGGGTGCAGCCATGGGATATACCTGCGCCACACTCGTGGCCATCACAAAGGCGGCCGCCGTGTGCCCCGAAGGTAGACTGAATCTGTCTGAAGGCTCGAATCCCTTCTCAAACCCAACCAAGGCGTGGCAGGGCCGAGTGCGGCGAATGCTATTTTTGAGTAATAAGTACAGCGGTAATTCAATCAAAAAGCTTGCTAACAGCAGATTGAATAGGCTCTGTCCTTGGGCGTGTGTCAGCATCAACCCGACGGCAAGATACAGATACACATGCCCATCTCCAGTTGCCGATATCCGCTTCGCCCAATCATAAACACCATGACGTTGGCTCAAACCCACAATGCGATAAAACATGCGCTTATCTAAGTCTGTAATGTAACTCAACATAAAACAGGCTCCTTGCTGGCATGCCAGCGAGTATCATGGCGATGTTAATGAGTGCATTCTCTCGACAACCGTTAGCGTCTGCATGTTTTAACGCCCTGTCAGACGACTATTTCACGATAGAACCCCACGCTAAACCCTATGGCGACTTAAACAGATATTGCTTAAGTACTTAGTGTTAAGGTGAGACTAAGAACTCCCGATGACGGCAAAGTGACATCAGGCCTAAAGTTTTATGACATTCGCAAAGATGAAATAAATCGCGATGAATGAAGTAATGACTGCAAAGAGAGGAAAACGTGGGGGAGATACAGTGCTGCCCTGATGCTAGGAGCGGGCAACACTGTCAGAAAACCTTCAAGCGACGGCTTGTTCCAACGCTTTGGCGCGGTAAATTTTCGTCAGATGATAGATATTGATACAGGCTACGAAAGCGTTCATACCTGCAACTGGCCAGGCTGAAATAAATACGCCGTAGATAACAAACAGGGTACAGCCGACAAAGTTTAACCATCTTAACCAGATGATGTTCTTCATCATAAGTGAAATTGCCACCATTACTGAGGCAAAATAACCAATAATTTCAATTGTGTTTACAGCTTCCATAGGCACCTCTCGAAGGCCCTCTACCGTCCATAAGCGTACCGGGGGGTCCTTGCCCCTAAAGCAAATTAAGTTAAGTAAGTTAATTTAAACTTGGGATATAATACCAAAACACGCAACAGAGTTGTAATAAAAAACCGTTATTTAATGACCGATATCAAGTTTTGAGGACAAACCCCTGTTAAGTGACGAAAGTTTACAACAGAAGTGTTAACCCCCAAGTGCAACAATACCGTGATTGATAACACTTTTCTTTTCAGTAATCCCTTTTATACTGGCGTAAACTCGCTAAACTGTACGCAACGCGGATCAATAGGAGTGTAAATATGGAATACAACACCTCAGAACTATGTGACATGTACTTAGATGTCGTAGATGTAGTCGAGCCCATGTTCAGTAACTACGGTGGTTGTAGCTCTTTTGGCGGTTCTATCAGCACGATTAAGTGCTTTGAAGACAACGGCCTAATCACCGAGGTCTTACAAGAAGATGGCCAAGGTAAAGTCTTACTGGTTGACGGTGGTGGCTCATTACGCCGCGCCCTGATCGATGCTTCTATCGCTGAAATCGCAGTCAACAACAACTGGGAAGGCATTATCGTTTACGGTTCAGTACGCGATGTGGATGCGCTGGAAGAATTAGACATCGGCATTCAAGCCCTTGCCTCGATTCCAGTAGGTGCCGATGGCAATTCAGTGGGCGAAGTGGAAATTCCGGTCAACTTTGGCGGCGTAACCTTCCTCCCAGGCGATCATATTTATGCCGATAACACTGGCATTATCCTGTCGCCAGAACCACTCGACATTGAGTAATGACAAATTGCCTATCAAGAAAGCCAGCTAAGCTGGCTTTTTTATTGGCTGTTTTTCGCTAAGTCCCATTGAATATTCGTCCTTGGGTACGCCACAATATCCCTGTCCCTACCGATAAGAATACGAATCCATGTCTGAATTTATTCCATTTACCCAAGCCGATATGGCCAGTCTAGTGAGCCCGAGAGCGGGTGAAACCAAAATTGGTCAATGTGTACATTTGGCCAATCACGAATACCCGCTCGAGGCGATACTCGCCACAGCCAAAGCCCACGGCGCTCAATTTGCCATTTTAGGCGTAGGGGAAGATATCGGCCCTCGGGCAAACTTAGGCAGAGGCGGCGCCACCGATGCCTTTACCACCAGCATGCGCCAGTGGCTCAATTTACAGTCGAATCGTTTTCTTTCGGGCGCCGAATGCCTGATTTTAGGACAAGTTCATACGGCGGATCTGCAATTTCAAGCACAGGACGGCGAAGGCGCGAGCCTACCCCATTTACGCCAAGCGGTTGAGCAACTCGATGAACGGGTGATTAGTATCGTTAGCGCCATACAAGCCGCAGGACTTGAACCCATAGTGATTGGCGGTGGCCACAACAATGCCTACGGCCTGTTAATGGCGACTTCGGCCCATTATCAACGCCAAGTTGCCGCGGTGAATTTAGATCCACACAGTGATTTTCGTCTACTCGAAGGGCGTCACAGCGGTAATGGCTTTAGTTATGCCGCCGATCGCGGCGCACTGGGTTATTACCATGTGCTCGGTTTGCACGAGCTCAAAAACAGTGAGGCAAATCTCCAACAACTGTCTGACTTTGGTGGCACTTGGCATAGCCTGCAACAGATCTGGATTCGCCGCGAAGTGAGCCTCACTGAGGCGCTCCAGGAGATTGCTGGCAAACTCAATCACACCGCACTACCCGTTGGATTAGAGCTCGATGTCGATGCGATTGCAAAAATGCCCAGCAGCGCCTCAACGGCGGCTGGCATTCCCCTGCTCGATGCCGCGCACTATATCAGTTACATCGCCAGCCATTGTCCCTGTGCTTATTTGCACTTGGCCGAAGCCGCGCCGAGTTGCCATGAAGCAGGTATTGAAGCCGGATTTAGGGATGTCGGCCAGAGTATCAGCGAGTTAATCTATGCCTATGTGCAGGCAAGACGTCATTTTTTAGCCCAATAGCATGTTAAGCTTGCGCCCTTGTGGGCGCTAAGCTATTCACCAAATCCTGATATTGTGGTCTAATGCCAATCCATTTTATCGGGTCGGCGCACTCAACATTGGCCAATGCCAAACGCCTCAAGCCAACGCCTTGAGGAGAGTTTACTAACTCGATCACAGAGTGATAGATCAAAGATTCAGCAAATGCAGGCGATGGCTTACACTCGCCACTAATACTTTGCAAAACAATAGGAATACATTGATGTCTGAGGGCGAATCTAAAAATACCCACTTTGGTTATAAAACCGTAGAGGCGGATAAAAAGGCCGATCTCGTTGCCGGCGTGTTTCATTCGGTTGCCGCCAAGTACGATATCATGAATGACGTTATGTCCTTCGGTATTCACCGTTTTTGGAAGCGTTACACCATTGAAGTTTCTGGTGCGCGCCCTGGCATGAAAGTGCTCGACCTTGCGGGTGGTACTGGCGATTTAACCGCTAAGTTCTCCCATTTGGTGGGCGATAAAGGCGAAGTGGTATTAGCGGATATCAACGATTCTATGCTGAAAGTGGGCCGCACTAAACTGCGTGACCGCGGCATCGTTGGCAATGTGAGCTATGTGCAAGCCAACGCCGAAGCGCTACCTTTCCCCGATAACCACTTCGATATCATCACTATCGCCTTTGGTCTGCGTAACGTAACCGATAAAGACGCGGCGCTGCGTTCAATGAACCGCGTGCTTAAGCCGGGCGGTAAATTGTTAGTATTAGAGTTTTCTAAGCCGCAACACGAGCTGATGCGTAAAGTCTATGACTTATACAGCTTTAAAGTGCTGCCGAAAATGGGTGAAATCATTACAAAAGACGCCGACAGCTATGAGTATCTTGCCGAGTCAATTCGTATGCACCCAGACCAAGAGACCCTCAAGCAAATGATGGTCGATGCGGGCTTTGAACAGGTCGATTACACCAACATGACCGACGGCATTGTTGCCCTGCACCGCGGTTATAAATTCTAATGATGCCGCAAGAAGTGGTGTTACTTGCCTGCGCCGCCATTGAGACGGGTCTGAAGCAACTTCAGACCCAAGCTGGCGACGCCTATGCTCGCCAGCGTCAGTTACATGGCAAAGTCTTTCGCATTCAATTATCACAACTCAGCTGGCCAATTTACTTGGTCTTCGCCAAAGAAATCCAAGTACTGAGTCGCTATGAAGGCGATGTAGATGTCAGCCTGCATGCCGATGCCACGACGCTCTACCGCGTGACAGAAGGTGCTAACCTCACCGAACTCATCAAACAGGATAAGCTCAGCCTCGAAGGTGACCTCAATCTGTTACAAAGCTTCAGCCATTATCTGCGTAGCATAGAGTTTGATTTTGCCGAGCCTCTGTCACGTTACTTAGGCGATGGGCCAACCCATAAACTGCTGAGCACGGGACTACAGGCCAAAACCTTAGCACTTGAAGTGCTGCGTAAGACCCGCTCGCATTTGGGGCAACTCGCTATCGAAGAATATCGCCTTGCGCCACACCGGATTGAACTCATTCATTTTCGCGATCAAATGGATGACTTAGTTGACGATACTCGTGCGCTCGAACAACGGATTGCCAAATTAAGAGATCAAATTAAGCCATGACCCTTGCCAGTATCCGCCGCGGTTATCATGTCATTAAAACCCTACTGCAATATGGGTTAGATGACGTATTACCGCCAAAGATGACCCCTTGGTACTTTAAACTCGCCCGCAACAGCCTGTTTTGGATCCGCAATAAGCACAAAGGCAAATCCGGTGGCGAGCGTTTAAAGCTGGCGATGCAAGAGCTTGGCCCCGTGTATATTAAGCTCGGGCAAATGCTGTCAACCCGCCGTGACTTACTGAGCGATGAATGGGCGACTGAGCTGGCCATGTTGCAGGATAAAGTCCCGCCCTTCGATGGCGCCTTGGCGCGGCAAGCGATTGAAGCCGAACTTAAAGCCCCCATCGAGAGCTACTTCGACGACTTTGACGAAACACCATTAGCCTCGGCCTCGATTTCTCAGGTGCATACCGCCACGCTCAAATCCAACGGCAAGGCCGTGGTATTAAAAGTGCTGCGCCCGAATGTGGAAGCTAAAATCCAAGCTGACCTGTTGTTGATGTCGCAAACGGCTAAGGTCATCGATTATCTCCTCGGTGAGGGGAATCGCCTGCGCCCCTCTGAGGTGATTGAAGATTACCGTGTGACCATTCTAGGTGAGCTCAATCTTAAGCTTGAAGCTCTCAATGCCATTAAGCTTCGTAATAACTTCATCGACTCAGACGCACTCTATATTCCGTATGTCTACGAAGAGTTTTGCTATCCACGTTTAATGGTGATGGAGCGCATTTACGGTATTCCGGTATCGGATATCGCCGCGCTGAAGGCACAGGGAACTAACTTTAAACTCTTGGCCGAGCGTGGCGTAGAGCTGTTTTTCACCCAAGTGTTCCGCGATAACTTTTTCCATGCCGATATGCATCCAGGGAATATTTTTATCTCCCGCGATCATCCCGAGAATCCTTATTATATCGGCTTAGATTGCGGCATTATGGGCACACTCAGCGAAGTCGATAAGCGCTATTTAGCGGAAAACTTCCTCGCGTTTTTCAACCGTGATTACCACCGTATCGCGCAGCTGTATATCGAGTCCGGTTGGGTATCGGAAAAAACTGATCTACAGGCCTTCGAGCAAGCCATCAAGGTCGTTTGTGAACCCATGTTTAACAAGCCCTTAGATGAAATCTCCTTCGGCCACGTGTTATTAGAACTGTTTCGCACCGCACGCCACTTCGATATCGTCGTGCAGCCTCAGCTCGTGCTACTCGAGAAGACATTACTCTACATCGAAGGCTTAGGACGACAGCTCTATCCGCAGCTGGACCTCTGGCAAACGGCGAAACCCTTTTTAGAACAGTGGATGGCCGAGCAAGTGGGCCCTAAGGCAATGTTTAAAAAGGTATCCACAAAACTGCCATATTGGTCTGATAAGCTTCCGGAATTCCCTGAGCTAATTTACGATAACCTTAAATTAGGCAGGAAATTGCTGAGTTCTCAGCAACAAATGCTAGATAAGTATCTGAAATATCAGCAGCAAGCACACAAGAGTAATTACTTGCTCATCACTTCTGCAATTTTATTGATCTGCGGCACGTTATTGTTCAACCAAGACGCTACACTGTGGAGCCCTTACGTGTGTCTGATTTCAGGCGCGGTGTTGTGGATTATCGGATGGCGATCTAGGCCAAAGAATCGTAAATTTTAGCTAGCACTAATTAATCAGAGGTTCATAATAGAACCGATATCAATTAAGAGGATACCTTCATGGGTGGCATTAGTATTTGGCAACTTCTTATCATTGCGTTAATCGTTGTCTTATTGTTTGGAACAAAGAAATTACGCTCTTTGGGTGGTGATTTAGGTGGTGCTGTTAAGGGCTTTAAAAACGCTATGTCTTCAGAAGAAGATAAGAAAGCGTTAGAAGATGCTGAAGCGGCAAAACCTGTGCAAACAGCACAAACTGCACAACCAACCCAACAGGCGACTGAAAAGAAACCTGAGTCTAACAAAGAACAGGCGTAACTCTTTATGTTTGACGGTATCGGCTTTATGGAGCTGCTGCTGATCGGTGTTCTGGGGCTTGTGGTACTTGGCCCCGAACGTCTACCGGTTGCAGTACGTTCAGTAACAGGTTGGATCCGCGCGATGAAACGCATGGCCAACTCAGTCAAAGAAGAACTTGAGCAAGAGCTAAAGATCGAGCAGTTGCACGCCGACCTCAAAAAAGCAGAGAGTAAAGGTCTATCTAACCTCTCACCCGAACTGCAAGAGTCGATCGACCAGTTAAAGCAAGCAGCACAGTCTGTGAATCGTCCTTACCAAGTGCAAGATGTTCCCGCACCGGAAAACCAGATCCACAACCCTGCGAGCCAGAGTGTTTCTACAGAGGCGAGTCCTTCGGCTTCCTCCGCCCCCACTAGCGCATCCAATCAGGGCGAGGATACCCGTTCCAACCCGAAAGCTAACGGATAATTCATGTCGCAACAGCAGCCACTTATCAGCCATTTGCTTGAACTCAGGTCCAAGCTGCTTAAATCCATTGCCAGTGTGTTAATCGTGTTCATTTGTAGCGTGTATTGGGCAAATGATATTTACCACTACATGGCAATCCCTTTAATGCAGTCTTTGCCCTTAGGTGGCAGCATGATTGCGACCGATGTCGCCGCACCTTTCTTCGCCCCTTTCAAACTGACGTTAGTCCTGTCATTTTTTGTGGCTGTTCCCTACGTGCTCTATCAAATTTGGTCCTTCGTGGCGCCCGGTTTGTATAAGCATGAAAAACGCTTAGTCATGCCGCTACTCTTCAGTAGCACTGTACTGTTTTATTTAGGGATCGCCTTTGCATATTTCGTTGTATTTCCAGTGGTATTTGGCTTCTTCGCCAACACAGCCCCCGAGGGAGTACAGGTAGCAACGGATATCAGCAGCTATCTCGATTTTGTGCTGAAGTTATTTTTTGCCTTTGGCTTATCCTTTGAAATCCCAGTTGCCGTAGTCCTGCTTTGCTGGGCGGGCGTAACCACTCCTGAAGATCTCAAGCAAAAACGCCCTTATATTGTTGTCGGCGCATTCGTAGTAGGCATGCTGTTAACGCCACCCGATGTTATTTCTCAGACTATGCTTGCCGTACCAATGCTGTTATTGTTCGAAGGCGGATTATTTGCGGCTCGTTTTTACACTAAACCTGATGACGAGTCCGACGAAGAAGAATCAACGAACGACTAATGCCTCAATCGGCATTAGAGGAAAATAATAATAAGGGAAGGACAAGTTTATGCGTTTAAGTTTTCTAGCTATGGCTCTGATAATGGTATCGGCACAAACATATGCAAGTACTGAACAACAATTAACAGAGTGTTCAGTGATACCAGATAAATTAGACCGCTTGATCTGTTACGATAATTTAGCCGCCAGCATTCAAGGAGCCAGCGCACAGACCTCTGTTAAAGCAATAGCACCAGTGGCTGTCGCAGTGCCAACTACTGCAGTATCCACCACAGCAGCCTCAACGGCTAAAGTCGAAAATGAATTTGGAATTGCACCAAAACCTGTGCAAGAAGATATTGTTGACAAAATTTATCTCGATGTGGAGTCTATCGCAGAAGACCCTTACGGCGCCTTAAAGATTACCTTTACCAATGGCCAAGTTTGGAAACAAACCGAAGGCCGTAAATTCAACTTAAAAGTCGGTGAAAAAGTTTTTATCGAAAAAGCCGCGCTTGGCTCTTTCTTAATGGGCACTGAAAGTCGTAATGCTAAGGTGAGGGTAAAACGCCTAAAATAATGCCATCTTATATAGATATCGCTGTCAACTTGCTTGGCAGCGCACTCGAACCAGACATAGCGCAAATAGTACAAGCAGCGGCGGACCAAGGGGTTTCGCCGTTAATTGTTATTGGCAGCGATTTAACTGAAAGCGCCGCCGCCATTCAATTATGCCAACAGTATCCCAAACAGCTTTACTGCACCGCAGGCGTACATCCCCATCATGCTAGCGAATGGCAAGCAGACTCCAAGCAGTTACAAACCACACTCTGCCAAGCGCCACAAGTTGTTGCTGTCGGTGAATGTGGACTCGACTACAACCGAGACTTCTCCCCTCGCCCAGCCCAGCGCCAAGCGTTTATCGACCAACTCGAACTCGCGGTTGAACTCAAAAAACCGGTACTCATGCATGAACGAGATGCCCACGATGATTTTTTGAGTATTGTTAAAGAATACCGCCCCCATCTCAATGGAGCATTACTACACTGCTTTACTGGCACCCGTGCTCAAATGGAAGCCTATATCGAGCTCGATCTACATTTAGGCATTACAGGATGGGTATGTGATGAGAGACGCGGCCTAGAACTTGCCGAGCTCGTCCCGTTTATTCCCAAAGAGCGTTTATTGATTGAAACGGACAGTCCTTACCTGCTACCGCGCAGTATGCGGCCCAAGCCTAAGTCCAGTAAAAATAAACCCGAGTACTTGCCCTATATCGCGCAATATATTGCCAATCTACGGGGTGAAAATGCGGCTGAATTTGCCAAACAGTGCTATCACAATAGCCTAGCCTTTTTTAATTTGAGTCAAGCGAATGGCTAAGTTCGGCAGCTTATTGGTTTTGTTACTCGGTATGCTCATATCATTTGGCAGTTTTGCCAATACGATGAGCATAGATGAACACACGCCTACACCACTAAACCTAACTCCTTGGTTGATGGTGACGCACGCCAATGCTAACAGTCAGCTAGACGATATTCAGGCGTTGCCCAAGTCGCAATGGCACAAGTTTACCAGTGATGATATTCAACGCCTTTGCCAACATGATTTTTGGCTGAGAGTAAACCTTACGAGTGGTGATGGGAGTCTTGCACGCATTCTCGCCCTCGATAATCCATTATTGGATAGAGTGACCGTTTTTCATCTAGTGAATAATCAGCTCGTCAACACCACTGAGATGGGGGATACACTGCTCTATAAGAACCGCCCACTGCCGAGCAATATCTTTCTGTATCCCTTTAAACTGAGCACCAATGAGCAACACACCTTCTATCTGCATATCGTTACCGAAGGCAGCGCCGCTGTCCCTCTAAGCCTTTGGTCAGCCAATGATTTAGCTCAAATTGCCGAATCGACAGCCGTTGAGCATGGCTTCCAGCTCGGCGTGCTCGCCGCGATAGGGATCTTCAGCCTGTTTATCGCGTTAGCCTCAGGTTCATTTAGCTATAGTTATTACTCAGGTTATGTCCTGTGCATGACGTTATTGGTGGCCACGATCAATGGTTATGCATTCCGTTTTCTCTGGCCTAATTGGCCCGCGTTACAGCAACTTATGGTTCCCGTGCTGTTACCTCTGGTGATGGCCTTTGCCTTAATGTTCACCGAGAAAATCCTGCAACTAAAATACTATAACCGCCGGATGTTATTAATGTGCCGCTACAGTGCGGTCTACATTATTCTTGTTGGACTTTTAGTCCCCTTTTTGCGCTACGGAACCGTGCTGTATATCGAGATAATCTCGGTAGCGATACTCAGCATCATCATGATGATACTCGCCATCATACAAGCCATTAACGGTCAAAAGCTGGCAAAGCTCTACACCATTGGCTGGGTGAGTATGCTTACCGGCGCATGTATCAGCAGCCTACTCTATTTGAGTGTTATCGAATTCAATATCAAGCCGCAAACACCGGTGATGCTTGGACTCACCTTCGAAATCATCTTTATGTCGTTGGTACTAGCCATCCGCTATAACGATGAGCGTAAATCTAAGCTCCGCATTCAACAGGAGGCCCTCAAGCAAGCGCAAAAGATCCGTAGTGCGCGCGAGGAATCCTTAAAAGTGGAAGCTGAAACCAATGAAAGACTCGAACAGATGGTGCAGGAGCGCACGCTAGAGCTTGAGATTACCCTGCGCGAATTGCATGAAGTTAACCAAAAACTTACCGAGCAAAGCACTATTGATAGCTTAACCGGTGTGAAAAACCGCAGCGCCTTCGATAAACGACTGCTCGCAGAGAGCCGGATTAGTCGTCGCCAAGAGACCCCCATCGCCTTACTGATGCTTGATATCGACCGCTTTAAATCGATTAACGATCAATTCGGCCACCTAGCTGGGGATCAGGCCTTAAAAGTGATAGCGACAACCTTGCAGCAACATTTAAAACGACCAACCGATCTAGTATCACGTTTTGGTGGTGAAGAATTTGCTATTATTCTCCCCAATACGACTGCGGACGGCGCCATTCAAGTCGCTGAAAGCATAAGAGATGCAGTGACTAGCATCGGCCTAGAATGGGAAGGAAAGCCCATTCCCTTGACCGTGAGTATCGGTGTCAGTGCCGACGTGATCAGTAACGACCAACACAGTACCGAATTATTAGAGCAAGCCGACAAGGCGCTCTATCAGGCAAAAAATAGCGGACGCAATCAAGTCAAATTGTATGCGCCAGCACAAACAGAACCTACTTAGGAGTCTAATGTGAACATCATTACCAGTGCCTTCCCTCAGCGCAGAATGCGCCGCATGCGTAAACATGACTTTAGCCGTCGTCTGATGGCTGAAAACCATCTAACAGTCAATGATTTGATCTATCCCATGTTTGTGCTTGAAGGCACTAATCGCAGTGAAAAAGTTGCCTCTATGCCAGGGGTTGAGCGCTACTCTATCGACTTACTGTTAAAAGAAGCCGAAGAGCTAGTCGAACTCGGTATTCCGTTAATTGCCCTGTTCCCTGTTACGCCAGCAGAGAAGAAATCGCTGATGGCAGAAGAAGCCTACAATGCCGAAGCTTTAGTGCAACGCGCCGTACGTGAACTGAAAAAGGCCTTCCCACAGCTGGGTATCATGACTGACGTAGCCTTAGATCCTTTCACCACCCACGGCCAAGACGGCATTATCGATGAAACAGGCTACATCCTGAATGACATCACCACAGAGATCTTAGTGAAACAAGCCCTATCCCACGCCGAAGCGGGCGCAGATATTGTTGCCCCATCGGACATGATGGATGGTCGTATTGGTGCGATTCGCCAAGCGCTGGAAGCCGCAGGCCATGTAAACACTCAAATCATGGCCTATTCAGCCAAATACTCCTCAAGCTACTACGGCCCATTCCGCGATGCCGTCGGCTCAGCAGGCAACCTAAAAGGTGGCAATAAGCATAGCTATCAAATGGATCCGGCCAATAGCGATGAAGCTCTGCATGAAGTTGCGCTAGATATCCAAGAAGGCGCAGATATGGTAATGGTGAAACCCGGTATGCCTTACCTAGATATCGTTCACCGCGTAAAAACCGAATTAGCCGTACCCACTTTCGCTTACCAAGTCAGTGGCGAATATGCCATGCATATGGCGGCCATTCAAAATGGTTGGTTAGCAGAAAAGGCCATCGTCATGGAATCGCTGCTATGCTTCAAACGCGCTGGCGCCGATGGTATCCTTACCTACTTCGCCAAACGTGCAGCACAGTGGCTAAAAGAAGCTAAATAATCGGGCTTAAAAACCAATTCTAAGCATAAAGGGCAGCCATACGCTGCCCTTTTTATTGACCCGAACAAAGCTCTTAGATCTACGGCTTTATCGTTCAAATCGATAAGCAAACAATGAATATCGTCTTCGCAGAGGCGAATAGAAGGAATAAAGATAATGAAATGGCAAACTCGAAAAACAAAAAAGCCAGCTTATTCAGCTGGCTTCATTGTTTAATTAGGCGCTTGGCGATGACCTACTCTCACATGGGGAGACCCCACACTACCATCGGCGCGATTGCGTTTCACTTCTGAGTTCGGGATGGGATCAGGTGGGACCACAATGCTATTGTCACCAAGCAAATTTGCTATTTACTTACCTGTCTTATCTCACGCAGGCAGTAAATGAATTCGGAAAGCTGGATTGAGTTGCACTTCTTAAGTGTTTGATTTCGTCTAAGGATCACTTAGCAAAACCCATCTGGGTTGTATGGTTAAGCCTCTCGAGTCATTAGTATCAGTTAGCTCAACGCCTCACAACGCTTACACACCTGACCTATCAACGTCCTAGTCTCGAACGGCTCTTTAGTGGACTTA
>NZ_NHRI01000032.1:0-16853 GCF_003129585.1 Shewanella sp. BC20
ATGACCATCGCCGCGCTTGGGTAGAATCGCTACTGTTTGAACTTGAAGCGGTTTTTGCTATTGATGTGGCAGCCTTTGCTGTGATGTCGAATCATCTGCATGTGGTGCTGCGAGTCGATATCGAGACGGCAAATCGTTGGACTGACCGCGAAGTGCTTGAGCAATGGCATAAGTTGTTTAAAGGCGATGAGTTAACGCACAAATTCGCTAAAGGTGAGTTAGTTGAAGCGCATGAGGTGAACAGATTAAAACATTCAATAGCCCTTTATCGCAGTCGTTTGTGTGATATTTCATGGTTTATGCGCTGTTTGAATGAACCAATAGCAAGGCAAGCAAATCAAGAAGATAACTGTACGGGGCATTTCTGGGAGGGGCGATTCAAATCGCAAGCCTTACTCGATGAAGCTGCGGTATTAGCCTGTATGGCTTATGTGGATTTGAATCCCATTAGAGCGCAACTCGCTGATACACCAGAACAATCCGACCATACCAGTATTCAATTACGCATTCGGGCGGCATTAAAAGGTGAGCAGCCGAGCAATCTCCTGCCTTTTATCGGTAACGAGTGCGACGACCAAGCCAATGGCATTGCGTTTTCATTAATTGATTATATTCAATTGGTAGATGATACAGGCCGAATTATTCGCAACGATAAACGTGGATTCATAAGTGAAAATAGCGCCAAGATACTGACAAAATTAAATATCCCCCATGAAAATTGGCTCAAGCTGACTACAGATTTTGGCAAGCTATTTCATGGCCCTGTAGGCACATTGCAAGAGCTGAGCGATTACTGCGAACACTTAGAAAAGCGACGACGACACTTCGCGGCAAGCTGTCAGCACTTTAACAGTAACTGATTACTGCTTATACCACTTCAAAAGCCCCCACCCAGAACACATCCCAAGCACTAAGGGATGACTTACCTCGTCTGAAATACTCCATTTTTTAAGGAATTAGCGTAATTTATTGCCTCAGATGCTGTCCCTGCGACTTTGATGGTTCTTGTGTAAACAATATTAACTTTCACAAGTTGTAGGTAAACGGAAAGTGCATTATGTTGTTGATCTAAAATGGGTGGCTGAATTTACGTTCATGTAGAAAGCGCTTATCCCTTACCGACCCGTCCATCGAAAGTTAAAAAGGTCAATTTTTGGGTAATTTGCCACAATCTTTTGAACAATAAGAAGTTGCCCAAGCCATCCTCTAAGTAATCCCAATGTTCGCTCAATTGATCGAACATTGCTGTAATCCATTGTATTTATAGCGCTCTTTAAAAGTCAGCTCGTTAATCAATTCCGATTAATTCATATGAACGGGCGGATTTATGACTATAATCTAGGGCGGTTTATGAGTGTGGACCCGTTCATCCAGAGTCCGACCTCGACCCAGAGCATCAATCCCTACAGCTACATCATGAACAACCCCATGTCGGGTATAGATCCGACGGGGTACTGTGCAGCAGCGACAGGTACTCACATTAAAAGCTGTGGTGATATGGCAGTTACCTCAAAGGTAACTATGAAAGATGGAAGTACTTCCAGTATTACAATAAAAGTTAAGGACGTTAACTTTAAAAATGGTGCGGAAGTTAATGGTGCATTTGCTAAGGGTGCAGCAGTAGCTGTTGGATATTCGTTAGCTAACGCCGGGAGTATCCAAGAAATAGCCAAAAAACCGGAAGTCACTGGAAGTGCTAAACCATCAGATACAAACCCGGCTCCCAGTACATCAATACAGCCAGCAACAGCTGATACGTTTAAACTTCCAAAGTCTCCGTCAGAGGCGCCAGATGAAGTCAACTTGTCTGAGTTAAACGGTCGCTTTCAAGGACTTTGGAATCAAAGTACACAAAATGGTAGTGCAATTGAGCATGGAGGCACGATTGTTGATCTTTATAAAGGTATAATGCTAGTTAATACAGGCGCAGGAACAGGTGGAACGTTTAATCCAAATCTTAAAGTTCGTGGAAGTATGAATATTCTCGGTACATTTCATACTCATCCATATTCTGAAGCGGAGGGAGGGTTAACAGGAATTTCTTTTAGTGGAGAAGATATCGCTTACCTTATAAATAATAAGCAAAATATTTCTATTGCTATGAGTGGTACATCTCAGTTCATGCTAATGCGTACAGGTTCGACACCTACCGAAGTCGACTATAATCGGCTTGGGCGTCTACAGAACATCCGTATTGCAGAGCTTGTTAATAATGGTTTAGATGATAGTCAGGCGAGCAGAATAGCGGCATCTGAAACAGCAAAGCAGTATGGCCTGGCTTACTACGAGGGGATGAGTGGTGTCTTTAAAAAAGTTAAAAATTAACGGCTATCTTTCAATTGCTTCATCAGCAACTTTACTGCTGTTTGCTGTTGGTTGTGCTGCGAGCGGAATTGCAAAGGACGATCTTATGGAATGTGCTTCCAGCAAAGAGTTCAATCAAGCTTTGTTATTACTAGATAGCTCAAGGAAAGCAATGATAGAGCTAAAGTACGAAGTGGCTTTAGAAATGGAAAACCGTGCCTTGAATTTGATTGGAGATTCTTATCAAGATCCTAGTGTTATGGATGACACGGGTATGAATATTGTTTTTGCGAATGCAGCAGAGCGTCGGGGAGAATATAAGAAAGCTGCAAGCTTGAAGCTAAGGGCTCTAGAAAGTAGACTTGAAACCTTGAAGACTAAATGTCAAAAAGATAAGTCATAATAACTTAGTCAATCAGCCCCATTTGCTTGGGGCTTTTTCTTATCTGCAATTGGGCAATTCGACCAGCAGCCTGGGCAGTGCTTGCCGGTAGAAGTGATCAGTGTCTGCCAGCAGGGCGGGCAGTTTGATGCAGCGCCGCCAACTAATTGGTGCTGCAAAATTGATCGCTTCTGCTGTCTATGGGTGATCACTTCTACTGTTTTGAGCTGCTCAGTCTGCTGCAAGTGTTGACAAAATGAGTTTTAGAAGAGCATTCGCTTTAGGATGGCTTGTTCATCGGTTTTAATACTAACGTTCAATAGTTGCCTTACAAATATTAATCCGAAACTGACGAGTTAGAGCAAAGGAGCTATCACTCTTTTGTCCCGAAGTGAGTTACAACGAGTACGATACTTTAATACTCAGTTGTAGCTTGGTTTGGAGTTGGTAGTAGCAACTAGTATGAATCTGTATTTTTGGCCACGTTTAATCTTAAACGGTTCGAGCAGTGTTAATTGACTGTTTAGTATGAAACTTTATTTCTCTCCAACATTAAGATATTTAGCTAATAACTTAAGCATCCTTACTATTTAGGCTGCGGCAAGTTTACCCCAACTGCGTACTAGGTGACTAACTGTGAAGTAAAACGGCTATACAAGTCACCCATGCACACGATGTGTAAAGCAGGGGGGAATACGCAGAACATTGCAGCAAACAGCGCTGATGCATTGGCGACCATCGAAAAAAGGGACTTTTTCGTTGAGCCCCCAAGGATGGGTTTACGGCGTGTCGCCAGAGCATAAGTGCTGTTGCACTCGTCAGGTTCAATGGATTAAGCAAAGTAATAAAAAGCCCAGAATCATCTTCTGGGCTTTTTAAAACTAAAAAAATCGGTTAACACTCAACACCTTTTAGGCTAAAGCTTCAATTTAACGTAAGTTTAAAGCCTTATTGCTATAGGTTATTTGCGCATTTTAAAGAACGCTTAAAACACCATCTCTGGTACATGGTCTGGCACGATTAATTTGCCAGCGGTTTTGCTGACAATTTCTTCAACGCTGACACCGGGGGCGCGCTCTAACAGATGGAAGGCGCCATCTTTAATCTCGATAAAGGCTAAATCGGTAACAACACGTTTGATGCAGCCATAGCCTGTGAGCGGTAATTCGCACACGGGTAACAGCTTAGAGTTGCCGTACTTATCGGCGTGCATCATAGTCACGATAATATTTTCCGCCCCTGCGACTAAATCCATTGCGCCGCCCATGCCCTTGATAAGCTTGCCTGGGATCATCCATGAGGCAATGGAACCATTCACATCGACCTCAAAGGCGCCGAGTACGGTTAAGTCCACATGGCCGCCACGGATCATGGCAAAGCTTTCGGCAGAGGAGAAAAACGAGGCCCCTTTTACCGCGGTAACGGTTTGTTTGCCGGCGTTGATTAAATCCGGATCTATGGTTTCTTCCGTCGGAAATTCACCCATGCCGAGCAGGCCGTTTTCCGATTGCAGCATCACTTCCATGCCAGCGGGAATGTAGTTGGCCACGAGCGTGGGAATGCCAATACCGAGGTTGACGTAGTAGCCGTCTTGTAATTCTTTGGCAACGCGCTGTGCCAGTTGTTCTCTTGATAATGCCATGATCTTTATCCTTCCTTTACCTAGAGTCGCTATTGGCCTCGATTTTTAGGCTTTACTTTGGGCTCTAGTTTGAGCCGAGACTCTGTCGCTTTCGCTTGCGTTGTTAATCGTTCAGCGTTGCTTATTTCGTCGCTTTTACCGTGCGCTGCTCGATACGTTTCTCGAACTTGCCTTGGATGACGCGATCAACATAAATGCCGGGTGTATGGATATGATCAGGATCGAGCTCGCCCGGCTCCACAATAAACTCGGCTTCCACTACCGTGATTTTGCCCGCAGTCGCCATCATAGGGTTAAAGTTAGCGGCGGTTTTGCGGAACACTAAGTTACCCATAGTATCGGCTTTCCAAGCGCGAACGAGGGCAAAATCGGCGGTCAGAGATTCTTCTAACACATAATGACGGCCTTTGATTTCACGGGTTTCTTTGCCTTCCGCCACGGGGGTACCGTAGCCTGTGGCGGTAAAAAATGCCGGAATGCCTGCGCCGCCCGCGCGGATTTTTTCCGCCAGCGTGCCCTGCGGCGTTAAAATCACATTGAGTTCGCCCGAGAGCATTTGCTGTTCGAAAGTGGCGTTCTCACCCACGTAGGAGGCGATCATGGTCGAAATCTGGCGATGTTTTAACAATAAGCCCAGACCGAAATCATCCACACCGGCATTATTCGAAATGGCGGTTAAGCCCTTAACGCCCATCTTAACCATTTGATTGATTAAGCCTTCAGGAATACCGCACAGGCCAAAACCGCCAACCATAATGGTCATATCATCGGATAAACCTGCTAACGCTTCTTCATAGCTGCTGACGACTTTATTGAGTCCTGCCATTTTGATGTCCTTTAAATTGTTATTCGTGTCCAATCATTTCTAGAACCTAGAACCTAGAACCTAGAACCTAGGCTTTGGCGCCCTGCAAGATTGCATTGGCAACTTTAGAGCCATTAAGACGATTTAATTGTTTGCTGATCCCAAAACCCGCTAATGCCAGTTTTTCTAAATCGATACCCGTCTTCAAACCGAGTCCGTGGAGCATATAGACCAAGTCTTCACTCGCCAGATTGCCCGACGCGCCTTTCGCATACGGGCAACCACCTAGACCCGCCACTGAGGCATCAAAGCTGCGCACACCTAAGTCGAGGCAGGCGGTAATATTGGCTAATGCTTGGCCATAGGTGTCGTGGAAGTGCAGGGCGAGCTTTTCAACCGGGACTCGCTCCATCACGGCTTGCAGCATTTTACGGGCTTTTAACGGCGTGCCTACACCGATAGTGTCGCCGAGCGAAATTTCGTAACAGCCCATTTTGTAAAGGATTTCAGACACTCTTGCCACTTCGCTCGCCGCGATTTCCCCTTCATAGGGGCAACCTAAAACGCAGGACACATAGCCACGCACTGGTATATTGGCGGCTTTTGCCATGTCCATCAACGGGATAAAGCGTTCAATCGACTCTTCAATCGAACAGTTGATATTGCGTTGGCTAAAGCTTTGTGACGCCGCACCAAAGATAGCGACTTCGGAAGCTTTTGCATCCAGCGCCAGCTCTAAGCCTTTGACATTAGGGGTGAGGGCGCTGTAAACCACGCCCGCTTGACGGCGAATTTGGCGCAATACTTCGCCGCTATCGGCCATTTGTGGCACCCATTTGGGTGACACAAAGCTGCCAGCTTCAATTCGCTTCACGCCCGCATCGGCGAGGGATTCAATCAAGGCGACTTTGGCCTGTGTCGGGACGGCGGCTTCATTCTGCAAGCCATCACGTGGCCCCATCTCGAATAAGCTAACCCTATCCGAGCAGGCGCTTAAGTTCGTAAGATCCAGCGCAGACATTTAGGCTTCCTCGCTCTGGGCTTTTGGCTCAACATGGAGCAGCACAGCGCCATCGCTCACTAACTCGCCCGCCTTGAAGTAGAACTCGGTAACAATACCGTCGAAGGGCGCTTCGATGGTGTATTCCATCTTCATCGCTTCCATCACCAGTAGCCCTTGTCCCGCCTTCACCTCAGCACCGACTTCCACTAAGTGGGTCACGACTGTGCCGTTCATCGGGGCCTTGAGTTTATCTTCATTGCTGGACTCGGCCTCAACCACTTGGGTTTTTACCGCCCTGAAGTGATAACTACCTGAGGGTAAAAACAGCGTAAAATCATCGCCCTGAGCGCTGACAGGCACTTTACTCTTATGGCCGTTGATTTCGGCTAACAGTAAATCCTGCTTAAGCTCACCACTCAGGGACTTGCTCACTTGGCCCTCTGCTGCGGGTTGGGATAACTGGTAGTGATCGCCAAAGTCTAATAACACCAATTGTTGTAACTCGTGGGCATCGTCGAGCAGGGCAATAGTATGCTGGCTAACGCTGTTGAGTCTAAAGCCACTGACTTGGCCCCAAGGCGAGTAAGGATCGGCGCTATTAATGGCCTGTGCCTTGGCGGCTTCTTTACGGGCAAGTACTTGATACAGCGCGGCAAAGGCGATAGCCGTATCGGTTTCGCTCGAAGCACTGCCAATCAGCGCATCGCCGTAACGGTTGATAAAGTCGGTACTAAAATCCGCCTTGGCAAAGGCAGGATGCTCGGCAATATTCGCCAAAAATTCAATATTGTGCTTAAGCCCGCTGATTTGGTAGGACTCGAGTGCATGCACTAGGCGCTGTAGCGCACGCGGACGCGACTCATCCCACACGATGAGCTTGGCTATCATAGGATCGTAGAAGTTACTGATCACATCGTTTTCACGGATGCCGGAATCGATACGCACGTATTTGCTTTGCTCGGGCTCGCGCAGGAAATTGAGCTTACCGCTGGCGGGTAAAAACGCATTTTGCGGATCCTCGGCGTAAATACGCACCTCAAAGGCGTGTCCATGGATACGCACTTCGTCCTGTTTCAGCGGTAACGGCTGACCACTGGCGACCATTAACTGCCATTTGACTAAGTCTTGGCCCGTCACCATTTCGGTCACTGGATGCTCTACCTGCAGACGAGTATTCATCTCCATAAAGTAGAAGCTATTGTCGGTATCTAACAGGAATTCAACGGTTCCCGCGCCGACATAATCGATGGCCTTGGCGGCAGCAACGGCGGCTTCACCCATTTGGGCGCGCAGTTCATCACTTAAACCTGGGGCAGGGGCTTCTTCGACCACTTTTTGATGGCGGCGCTGAATCGAGCAGTCGCGATCCGATAGGTAAATCGCATTGCCAAAGGTATCGGCAAACACTTGCACTTCGACATGGCGGGGCTGGCGTAAATAACGCTCCATCAATAACTTATCGTTGCCAAAAGACGAGGCCGCTTCACGGCGCGCCGAGTTGATGGCGTCCATGATTTCGCCTTCATGCTCAACGATACGCATACCTTTACCACCGCCACCGTAGGCGGCTTTAATCAGCATCGGGAAGCCGATTTTTAAGGCTTCGGCCTTGAGGGTAGCATCGGTTTGATCGTCGCCATGGTAACCCGGCACTAAAGGCACTTGCGCCGCCGTCATAATGGCTTTGGCCGCGCTCTTGCTGCCCATGGCATCGATGGCATCGCTGCCTGGGCCAACAAATACGATTCCGGCCGCCTCACACTTGCGGGCAAAGTCGGCGTTTTCCGATAAAAAACCATAACCTGGGTGAATGGCTTGAGCCTGAGCTTTTTTGGCGATTTCAATAATCAAGTCGCCCTTGAGGTAAGAATCCGCCGGGGCGCTGCCACCTAGGTAAAACGATTCGTCAGCCATGGCAACATGGCGTGCATTTTTATCGGCATCGGAATATAAGGCTACGGTGCGAACGCCCATGGCCTGCGCGGTTTTGATAATACGGCAGGCAATTTCACCACGGTTAGCAATTAAAAGCTTAGTGAACATGCTGTTAGTCAACATCAAAGAACTCCTTGAGTATCTGTTGGCGTGTGCCAGTTCGGCTGACGTTTCTCAAAAAAGGCGTTTAAACCTTCTTGGCCTTCATCAGATACCCGAATGCGGGCGATGCGCTCGCTGGTGTAATCAATCGTATCTTGGTCTATCACGCCGTCTTCGAGGCGGGCGAGTAGGGTCTTTACCCATGCCATTCCCTGCGGACTGTTGGCGAGCAGCGCGGTGATAATCGGTTGGGCTGCGGCCGCTAAATCATCGTTTATCTCATGGATAACATTGAGTTTGAGCGCCGTTTGCGCATCAAAACGCTCCGCGGTCAGCATAAAGCGGCGTGAGGTGCGATTGCCCATGGCGCGGGCAACGTAGGGGCTAATCACCGCAGGGATAAGCCCTAGTTTGACTTCGCTTAAGCAGAAGCTTGCGCGCTCAGTGGCGATGGCAATATCACTGGCGCAGATTAACCCAAGCGCGCCGCCAAAGGCTGCCCCTTGGACTAAGGCGATAGTGGGTTTTGGAAAGGTATCTAAATCCTGCATCAGCTTAGCCAGCGCCTTGGCGTCATTCAGGTTTTGATCAAAATCCATCTTGGCTTGTTTGCGCATCCAGTTTAAGTCGGCGCCTGCGCTGAAGTTTTTGCCATTGGCTTTCAATACCAAGAGTTTGCAGTCTTTGTGCTCGGCAAAATAACCGAGGACAGCGATCATTTCGCTGATCATCACCTCATCGAAGGCGTTGTGCACTTCTGCTCGGTTAAGGATTAACTCGCCTACGCCGTTAGTCAGCGCGTAGCTTACATGTTGCAAATTAGCTAAGGATTGAGTGCTAGTGTTCTGGTGTTGTGTGTCAGTCATTATTATTCCCGTCATAGTAATTCCCTCTATGAGTGATACGTAAGGCATCGCAAGCTGCGTTACATACGGAAGACGCCGAAGCGGGTGTCTTCGATAGGGGCATTTAATGCGGCTGACAGGGCAAGGCCCACCACATCACGGGTTTGCGCCGGGTCGATAATGCCGTCATCCCACAGGCGGGCGCTGGCATGGTAGGGATGACCCTCTTTATCGTATTGGGCAATAATCGGTGCTTTAAAGGCTTTTTCATCCTCAGCAGACCATTCTTCACCTTTACGGGCTAAACCGTCGCGGCGCACTGTCGCTAATACGCCAGCGGCTTGTTCGCCACCCATCACAGAGATGCGCGCATTGGGCCACATCCACATCATGGTCGGCTCGAACGCGCGGCCGCACATACCGTAGTTACCCGCACCGTAGCTGCCACCAATAATCACAGTGAATTTAGGTACATTGGCGCAGGAGACTGCGGTCACCATCTTGGCGCCGTGCTTTGCGATACCTTCGTGTTCGTACTTTTTACCCACCATAAAGCCGGTGATGTTTTGCAGGAACAGCAGCGGGATCTTGCGCTGGCAGCACAGCTCGATAAAGTGCGCGCCTTTTTGGGCAGATTCTGAGAATAAAATGCCGTTGTTAGCCACAATCCCCACGGGATAGCCGTGAATACGGGCAAAACCACAGACCAAAGTCGCGCCATAGTTAGCCTTAAACTCATCGAAATCGGAGTCGTCGACGATGCGGGCGATCACTTCTTTCACATCGAAGGGCTTTTTCAGATCGGTGCCGACGATGCCGTAGAGTTCGCTGATATCAAACTTAGGTGGCTTAACCGGGCTTAGCAGACTGTTGATTTGTTTTTGATGATTCAGACGCAGCACTGCGCGGCGGGCAAGCTCTAATGCATGCTCATCGTTTTGGGCTAAGTGATCCGCCACACCTGAAATTTTAGTGTGTACGTCGGCGCCGCCAAGTTCTTCGGCGCTGACTTCTTCACCGGTCGCGGCTTTAACTAACGGCGGCCCAGCTAAGAAGATAGTGCCTTGTTCTTTAACGATAATCGATTCATCGGCCATAGCAGGCACATAGGCGCCGCCCGCGGTACACAGACCCATCACCACCGCAATTTGTGGAATGCCCTTGGCGGACATTTGCGCTTGGTTGTAGAAAATTCGGCCGAAATGGTCGCGATCGGGAAAGACTTCATCCTGACGGGGCAAGTTAGCGCCACCCGAGTCGACTAAATAGATACAAGGCAGATGACAGCGGCTGGCAATCTCCTGTGCCCTTAAGTGTTTTTTGACCGTGATAGGGTAGTAAGTGCCGCCTTTGACCGTGGCATCGTTGGCGATAATCATGCACTCTACGCCGCTCACTCGGCCGATACCGGCGATAATCCCTGCGGCGGGCACTTCTTCGTCATAGACTTCAAATGCCGCAAATTGCGACAATTCTAAAAAGGGCGAACCTGCGTCGAGGAGTTTCTCAACCCGCTGACGAGGAAGGAGTTTACCGCGGGCCAAATGGCGCTCTAGGGCAACGGGGCCGCCACCGAGTTCAATTTTGGCGAGTTTGGTTTTCAGATCGGCCACGAGGGCGGCCATATCATCGGATTTGGCTTTAAATTCATCGCTACGGGCGTTGATACGACTGCTTAATTGCGTCACTTTGATTGTCCTTATAAAGCGGTAACTCAGTATCAGTTGGCTCGGTGGGCGAGGGGCATGAAAGGCTAACGCTCGTCATGCGCCGCTCGCCCTTGGCTGCTTATTTCGATTCGTTAAAGAGCTCGCGGCCAATCAGCATACGGCGAATTTCTGAGGTGCCGGCGCCAATCTCATAGAGTTTGGCATCGCGCAGTAAGCGGCCAGTGGCATACTCGTTGACGTATCCGTTACCGCCGAGCAATTGAATGGCATCCAGTGCCATTTTGGTCGCCAGCTCCGCGCTGTAAAGAATGGCGCCCGCGGCGTCTTTGCGGGTGGTTTCACCGCGATCGCAGGATTTCGCCACACTATACACATAGGCTTTGGCGGCGTTCATGCCGGTGTACATATCGGCTAATTTGCCTTGTACTAATTGGAATTCACCGATGGATTTGCCAAATTGCTCACGCTCGTGGATATAAGGCACGACGATGTCCATACAGGCGTTCATGATCCCCAGCGGGCCGCCTGAGAGCACGACGCGTTCGTAATCTAAACCGCTCATCAGCACTTTGACGCCATTGTTGAGGCCGCCGAGAATGTTTTCCTCTGGCACTTCGACATCTTCAAACACCAGTTCACAGGTGTTTGAACCGCGCATCCCCAGTTTGTCGAGTTTTTGCGCTTGGCTGAAACCTTTAAAACCACGCTCAACGATAAAGGCCGTGATGCCGTGTGCGCCTTTGGTTAAGTCGGTTTTGGCATAAATGACATAGGTATTGGCATCGGGACCGTTGGTGATCCACATTTTGTTGCCATTGAGGATGTAGCGGTCGCCTTCTTTACGGGCGTGCAGCTTCATCGAAACCACATCTGACCCAGCATTGGGCTCACTCATTGCCAGAGCGCCGATATGCTCACCGCTGACCAGCTTGGGTAAATACTTGGCTTTTTGCTCAGCATTACCGTTGCGGTTAATTTGGTTTACGCACAGGTTGGAGTGGGCGCCGTAACTTAACCCGATAGAGGCCGAGGCGCGGGAAATCTCTTCCATGGCGACCACGTGGGCAAGATAACCCATGTTTGCGCCGCCGTATTCCTCAGGCACAGTAACACCTAAGAGCCCCATTCCACCGAGCACGGGCCAAATTTCGTTAGGGAAGGCGTTGTCGTGGTCGACTTTAGCGGCAATGGGGGCGATTTCGTGTTTAGCGAAATCTTGCACCGCATCGCGCAGCATATCGACTTCTTCGCCTAGGCCAAAATTGAGACTGGTGTAGAGTGAGTTCATTGCTTGTGTCCTATCTTAGGTTCTAATTTATATTTTTATGATTATTAGGTGCTTGAGTCTTTAAAACCGTCTTACAGTGCGTGATTTATCCCTGTCACGCGGTCGTACCAACTGAGGTGTTGATTAATGCTATGCTCGCAAGCCTCGAAGGAATTAGGCCTTGGCCTTGCTTTCTTCTAGGGCGAGGCGGCATTGCTGCTCGGCCGAATTCAGCTCCATCAGTACCACTTTAATGTCGTCCATTTGCTGCTGCAGTGCAGATTTTTTCTCTTCCACTAGGGCAAGCATGGTATTGAGCTGGGTGGTGCTGCTCTTATCGGCATCGTAGAGTTCGAACAGGCGACGGGTTTCTGCGAGGGAGAACCCAAGGCGCTTGCCGCGTAGGATAAGTTTGAGTCGAACCCTGTCTTTAAGACTGTAAATGCGGGTTTGACCGCGACGTTTTGGCTTAAGTAAGCCTTGGTCTTCGTAAAAACGAATGCTTCGGGTCGTGATATCAAACTCTTTAGAGAGATCACTGATCGAATAAGTCGTTTGTGGCGTGTTAGTTGCGCTCATTCAGGCACCTTAGTTAATCATTTTTATGCAAGATATATGAAGTTTACGTAAAGGTAAAGATTGCGGCGTGGTTAGTCTGATTTTTTTGTCAATTCTTGTTGCCACTCGCTCTAGCGGCTTAAGTTCAAACTATTGATATTAATGATGTAAGCGCGAGACATAAAGGCTCTGGTGAAGCGGGGAAGTGCCGCGCTGCCCTCGTCTTACTATTGGGCAACGCAGCGCTGTGGATTGAGCAAACAACTTGTATAAAATGCCGCGATTATCGGACTTACTCCATAGTGTTGAGTAAACCATCATCGGCTAACACACCCTCATAGGTTGGGCGATTTAACGCCTCGATAAGTACCGGATCCCGTTTGTATATGTCATTGTAAAACTTGATTTTCCCGTCCTTTAAGGTGACGGTCCAATACATGATCAAAATGTCTAAGGGTTCATCCAAGAACAGATTTTCCGTTTTTCCCTCACTCAATTTGCTACTGAGCGTGTTACTTGACCAATTGGCATTGGCACTTAGCAATTTATCCGCCAGCACGAGTGGATCTTTGACTCGAATACAGCCATGACTGAAGGCTCTATCCGTTTGTTCAAACAGACTTTTAGCTGGCGTATCGTGCAGATAAATCGAGTATTGGTTAGGGAAGATAAACTTAACTAAACCCAGTGAGTTATCTTCACCTGGGTCTTGTACAAACCAGTAGGGGAAGTTTTTGCGCGTCATGCTATGCCAATCGATACCGCTTGCATCCACGGGCGTGCCCGAGCCTTCGACCACTTTAAAGTGTTTCTTCTGTAAATAATCGGGATCTTTACGTAAGTGATTGATGATCTCAGTGGAAATGCTGCGGGGCACAGTCCAAGTTGGATTAACGACCACGTATTTTAGCTTGGATTTAAACAGCGGCGTTTTAGCGTTAATTTTGCCGATGATAATGTCGGTTCGCCAGCTTAAGCTGTTGTCTTTAAAGAGTAACAGCTCGTAACCTGCTAAGTTAACGATCAGGTAATTGGCGGGTAAGTTTGCCGATAACCAGCGCGCACGCTCGAGGTTAATACGGATCTGATCGACCCGTTGCGAGTAGGGCACATTGAGCGCCGCCATAGTGCCCGCACCTATCACGCCATCGGCTTTGAGGCTATGGTCGGTTTGGAATTGACGCACCGCGGCTTCAAGTGTGCTGTCGTACGTTAAGGGCTGGTTCACGGCGGCGCTATTGTCCGCTGGTGCGCTTACAGTTAAGTAACCTAACTCTGTTAGTCGTGTGGCAATGCCTTGTACCGAGGGGGAAGTACTACCCGGTTTGATGACTTCCGTATAGGCAATGGAGCTAAAAGGATAACGCGCCGCTAAGTCTTTGTACTGGGCAAGATACTGTTTAAGCTGGTGATAGGGCGCAATCTTAGGCGCTAAGCCTGCAATCGCATCAGCCACAGTGTGCGCTTTAATGTGTTCTTCGAGCTGCTTTAATGTGGTGTCGAAATCGAGATGGGTTTCATCATAATTCCAGGTTTTGCCGAGCATACTGGGGTTCACTTTGCCATTCAGTAAATGAATGGCGTAGGTGATGATCCCATCGCTTAGCAGCACTTCAAATATGTTACTGCGGTATTCATCCTGCCAACTCGAGGCACTGAGCTGTTGGTAAAGTTCGACTAGCTTGGAGTAGTGATAATCTTCCTTCGATAACCCTTCATCATCGGCACTTTTTATCACATCGAGCATAGTGCCCGCGTAGTCTCTGTCTTGCCAGAGCGGCTGGTATTGACGCACTTGGTAGACCCGCGACAGCAACTTGGCACTAATGACCTGAGTGTTGTCGACTTTGGCTCGCTCACCGATAGATAAGGGTTCGAGTATGGTCTCTAGCTGGTGGGTTGATGCAAAGCTGCTCGCGCTAACGAGACTAAGGATCAGGAGTAAGGCAGGTTTGAATTGTTTGAAGCGCATCATAATGAGTATTTCTTTCCATGAAAAAAACCATTAAGACATGAGACTATGTTGAATCATTTCGTACAGCAAGCGAGATGTACAATTATCCAACATGTTTAACAATTTTAGCGGTTATATCCCTTAGTCTAATGGGGGAATAGCGCTGGGCAGGTCATAATCCCTGAGGGAAGGAAGGGGAGAGTTTCATCTGTGGTGACATGGGTGAGTGTCATGATGGGAGGCCTTATGACAGATGTTGGACAACAATTACATCAGACATCTATTGCGAATAAACAGGCATTTTGGCAACAAGCCGCCAAGGCCTTAGACTGGGTGACGCCGAGCAAACAAATATTAGATGAAAGCGAGGCACCGTTTTATCACTGGTTCAGCGATGGCGAGTTAAACACTTGCTACAACGCGGTGGACAGGCATGTGTTAGCGGGGCGTGGTGAGCAAATTGCCATTCATTACGTGAGCCCGGTGACGGAAACCGAATACAGCATTACTTACCGTGAGTTGCAGGCCCAAGTGGCAAGGCTTGCGGGCTATTTGCAAAGTGTTGGCGTGACTAAGGGAGACCGTGTGGTCATCTACATGCCCATGGTGCCCGAGACCGCCTATGCCATGCTTGCCTGCGCGCGCATTGGCGCTATTCATTCGGTGGTCTTCGGCGGCTTTGCGGCCAATGAGCTGGCGACTCGGATCAATGATGCCAAACCGAAGTTGGTAATGTCTGCCTCCTGCGGGATTGAGCCTTCAGGCGTGGTGCCTTATAAACCCTTACTGGACAAAGCATTAAATGAAGCGGTGCACAAGGTTGAGCACTGCTTGATTTTAAATCGCCCCCAATATGAGGCGCAGATGCAAGCGGGGCGCGATAAGGACTGGCAAACCGCCTTATGTACTAGCAATAGTGCCGATTGTGTGACGGTAAAAGCCACCGATCCCCTGTATGTGCTTTATACCTCAGGAACCACGGGTCAACCCAAAGGTGTGGTGCGGGACAATGGCGGCCATGCGGTGGCATTGGCTTGGTCCATGGCCAATATTTATGATATTGCCCAAGGGGATGTGTTTTGGGCAGCATCGGATGTGGGCTGGGTTGTGGGACACTCCTATATCGTCTATGGTCCGCTGCTTGTCGGGGCGACAACCTTGTTATACGAAGGAAAACCCGTAGGTACGCCGGATCCCGGCGCCTTTTGGCGCACGATTGCTAAGTATCGAGTCAAAAGCTTTTTTACCGCGCCCACGGCGATCCGCGCCATTAAGCGCGAAGATCCCGACGGCGAATTTATCCAAGGTGTTGATTTAAGCTGCTTGAAGAATGTCTTTTTGGCAGGGGAGCGCTGCGATCCCGATACTTTACATTGGGCCGAAGCCAAACTGCATAAACCGGTTATCGACCATTGGTGGCAAACTGAAACCGGCTGGCCAGTGGCGGCAAACCTGATGGGCGTGGCACCGATTGCCGTTAAAGCGGGATCGCCTGGCAGACCCGTCCCAGGGTATGAGGTCGATGTGGTCGATGAGATGGGCGCCAAAGTGGCGGCGAATGTCTCTGGTAATGTGGTCATCAAATTGCCGCTGCCACCGGGCACACTCACTACGCTCTGGCAAAATAATAAACGCTATCAAGACAGTTACTTATCTATGTACCCAGGTTATTACCTCACTGGGGATGCGGGTTACATGGATGAAGATGGCTATCTGTATATCATGAGCCGTATCGATGACATTATTAACGTCGCTGGCCATCGACTCTCCACCGGGCGGTTTGAAGAGGTGTTGTGCCAGCATCCCGATGTGGCCGAAGCGGCCGTGATTGGCGTCGACGATAAACTCAAAGGCCAAGTGCCCTTGGGCTTAGTGGTGCTGAAAAAGGGCGTGACCATTACGGAGGAGGAGCTACATAAACAGTTAATTGCTCTCGTTCGCCAAGAAATTGGTCCCGTCGCGTCCTTTAGGTTGGTGAGTGCGATTCAAAAGCTGCCGAAAACCCGCTCGGGCAAAATCCTGCGCGGCACTATGCGTAAAATTGCCGATAATCAGCAATATACGGCGCCAGCGACCATTGAAGATCCGCAGACCCTCGATTTAGTCCGCACGACCTTAACCCGCATGGGTTATGCCGATGCTCTCGTGGGGTAATCTGACTAGGTAGTCGTGAGCGTCCTTGAATACGGGCCGTAAAGCCAAGATAAAGCGATAGTCTGATGAGATAGTTTGATGAGAGAGTCCCATCAGACTATCGCTTTTATTGTCATCCCAAAACCACCGCCTCTGGCGGTGGTGATTGTCCCTTAAGGCTATAGCCTGAATAACGCCCATGTTAAAAGAGACCTTCTTATTCACCACAAGTAAGAGGAAACGAGAAACATGG
>NZ_NHRI01000033.1:0-11828 GCF_003129585.1 Shewanella sp. BC20
GTGAATGGCATACTGAAGCAGGAGTTTTTACTGCACCGATGTAGGACATTTGCGGAGCTGAAGATACTTGTTAGAGAATCGATAGCAATATACAACGATATGAGACCGCATCTGAGTTTGAATATGGCAACCCCTAATCAGGTGCACAATAGAAAAGGCCAGCTACTGGAGCTGGCCTAAAAACTGTCAACCTATCTTAGGACGGGACATCATTTTAAAGTGCGCCGACGCTTACCGCCGAGCACACTTTCCATCTTAAGAATTTCGTCTTACGGATGGCAAACGTTGTGTAACTCTAAGTTAGTGCCAATATCTTTATTACGGTCGGCTTTGGCATCGTCGTTACGTAACTGAGTTAAGTGGTCGAGGTAAGATTGGTCAACATCGTTAGTGATGTAGTGACCGTCGAACACTGAGGTTTCGAAACGTTTGATCTCTGGGTTTTCCATTCTCACCGCTTCAACCAGATCCGGCAGATTTTGGAAGATAATGCCATCGGCGCCAATCAGCTTAGCAATTTCATCGGCATCACGACCGTGGGCAATCAGCTCATTCGAAGTTGGCATATCGATACCGTAAACGTTCGGGAAACGGATTTCCGGTGCCGCAGAGGCAAAGTACACTTTCTTCGCACCCGCTTCACGCGCCATCTCAATGATTTGCTCTGAGGTGGTACCACGTACGATAGAGTCATCCACTAACAGCACGTTCTTACCTTTAAACTCAGTGTTGATGGCATTGAGTTTACGGCGTACCGATTTTTTACGCTCCTGTTGACCAGGCATAATAAAGGTACGGCCGATATAACGGTTCTTCACAAAACCTTGACGGTAAGGTAAGTCCATGCAACGGGCGATTTCTAATGCGATATCACATGAAGTTTCAGGAATCGGGATCACCACGTCGATATCATGGTCGTACCATTCTTTTTTAATCTTTTCACCGAGCTTGGCACCCATGTTTACGCGGCTGGCGTAAACAGAGACGTTGTCGATAGTCGAATCAGGACGCGCAAAATACACGAATTCGAAGATACAAGGTGAGTAACTTGGCTCTTTGGCACATTGGCGAGTGTAAAGCTGGCCATCGAGAGAGATATAAATCGCTTCGCCTGGCGCCACATCGCGCATCACTTCAAAACCCACGGCATCGAGCGCCACGCTCTCAGAGGCCACCATGTACTCAGTACCGGTTGGGGTTTCGTGCTTACCTAATACCAGTGGACGAATACCGAAAGGATCGCGGAAGGCCACCAGACCTTGACCTATAATCATGGCCACTACCGCATAGGCGCCACGGGCTTGCTCGTGCACTTTGGCGATAGTGTCGAACACTTCGTCAGGCGTCAGCATTAAGCTAGTGGTTTTTTGCAGCTCATCAGCCAGCAGGTTTAGTAATACTTCGGAGTCGGATGTGGTGTTCACATGGCGACGCTTTTTAATCAGGCCTTCAGCTAATTCAACCGTGTTGGTTAAGTTACCGTTATGGGCTAATGAAATCCCAAATGGCGAGTTAACATAGAAAGGCTGCGCTTCTGACGCGCTGGAACTGCCTGCAGTAGGATAACGTACGTGGCCAATACCTGCATTGCCCTGTAGACGCTGCATGTGTTTGACTTCAAATACATCTTTGACCAGACCATTGGCTTTACGTAGTCTGAAAGCACCACGATCAACGGTCACAATACCTGCCGCATCCTGACCTCTGTGCTGAAGCACGGTCAGTGCGTCATAAATGGTCTGATTAACCGATGATTGGCCAACTATTCCGACGATACCACACATGGGTAAGCTTCCTCATTGTAAGATGTTCTATGCCCTTTCATGTTGAAATATAAGTAAAAGACGAAGTAAATCCCCAACCATACGGCTTAAGTGCTTCATCTCAGTGTTGAGTCCGAACCTTGGGCTTTGGGCTCAACCTTACTTATCCTCCATCACTTAGGATAAATTTATTGTCTTTTTTATAGTTTGGGTACAAAGCTGGAGGTGTTTTCCAAATAGTGAAAGAACCATTGGATCACAACGCCAAATTCGGGCACTAGTACAGAGTCCTTCCACCATTGGGTGTTGGGTGAGCCTGTAAAAGCATCCATAAAAAACAGCAGCGCACTGACGATCAGCGCGCCCCTAATGGCACCGAAACACAGACCTAAGAGTCTGTCAGTGCCAGATAATCCGGTTTTAACCACTAATTGCCCAATGATGTAATTGATGAGGGCGCCGAGTATTAAGGTGGTGATAAAAAGAATAGCAATGGAGACCCCATTGCGTAGCACCTCATCGTTCATTTGCGTGAGATAAACGGCGAGGTCTTGATAAAATTGGCTGGCAACAAAGAAAGCCGCGAACCATACCACTAACGACATGGCTTCTTTGGCAAATCCGCGGATCAGACTGATAAGAGTCGATAACCCGATAACGAAGATGATAGCGTAATCAATCCAAACCATTGAGATGGCTTTCCAGCATAGGCTTTAAGACGGCGCGATTCTACCAGAGACTGAAACGATTCTCACCCCTAGCGAGGTAAATAAATTATTTCAGCCCCTGCTGAATAGCATTAAGATTCCAAGGGATTAAAAGGCACAATTCGGCCTTTCAAACGGGTTAGGGTTTCAATTTCTTCCTGCATTTTCTTGAGCTTAGCTTCGGAAACATCAGGCCCCACGAACACTTTCGTCAATACGCCATCCTTAGGCGTGTCTGGAATTGTGTACGCCTTGTAACCACTTTTACGTAACTGCGCCACCAGCGCTTTTACGTTGGCGGCATTGCTAAATGCGCCTAGTTGCAGGGTAAGTCCAGGTTTTAATGAATCGCGGCTCACCACTTTGATGCCATCGTCTTTGGCAGGTTTTGCAGATTCTGTTTTCGCGGTTTCGGCTTTAGGTTTGTCCGCTTTCGCCACGACGGTTGGCTTGGTTTCAGGCTTTTTGGTCTCAGTTTTAGTTGCAGCTGGCTTTGGCGCCTCTTTCTTCGGCTCGGCCTTAGCGGTCTCGGTTTTCACCGGCTCTTTCACTTCAGGCTTATTTTCCGCTTTTGCCGTCTGTGGTTTGGCGGTCTCCTTCACCTCTTCCGCTTTAGGCTCGACTTTTGCCGCAGGCGTGTCTTTGACGTCAGTATTGACCGCCTGCGCTAACGCCGCCTCATCATTCGGAGAGGCCTCTTCGGGTAACGCACCTTCGCCATCCACATCCTGTGTGGACAACACCTCAAACATATCATCGGCGTTTTGCTGCGCTATTGCGGCAGGACGCAGGGGAATTTCAGCAAATTGTTCCTCTTGGCGGTCCTTCTTGCCATCTAAAATATCCGGCAGAAAAATCACCCCGAGGGCGACCAGCACCACAGTGCCGACTAATCGATTATGAAACTGGCTAGACAAAACGGTTATCCTGCTTAAAGAGAGACTTAAAACCTGCCACAGTGTAAAAGGAGCCAAACACAATTACCACATCATCGGGCTGAATTTGCACTTTTAATGCCGTCCATGCCGCGGCGATATCGTCAAACTCATGGGCCTTAGTATCTTGCGCTAAGGTTTGGCGCAGCAAGCTTGCATTGGCGCCGCGCTCACCCTGTAAACTCACTAAGTACCAAGTATCGATTAAGGGTGAAACCACAGGCAATACGCCTGCAATATCCTTATCCTTTAACATGCCGCACAGGGCAAACACTCGCTTCCCCGTCACCATTGGCGTGAGCTGCTTGACTAAAAAGCGCGCCGCATGGGGATTGTGCGCCACATCGAGTAAAATCAGCGGCTGCTCGTTAACTTGCTCTAAACGCCCGGTTAAGCGCGCGCTGCTGATGCCTTTGGAAATGATATCGGCAGCAATATGCGGCCAGCCATGCTCAACAATCGCAATCACAGTCGCAGCGTTTGGTAATGGCAATGTCGGCAAACTCAACTGCTTGAGGGTGAATACTTGGCCTTGGTAATCCCACGTCTGGCCATCTTGCTGGTAACTAAACTCCTCACCCACACGATAGAGCTTGGCGCCAACATCTTGGGCGACATCATTGACCGTATGGGGTAAGTTCGGCTCGCCGACAATGGCGGGACGACCTTGGCGAAAAATACCCGCCTTTTCACGACCTACCAGCTCGCGGGTATTGCCCAAATACGCCTCGTGGTCTAAATCGACGGACGTCACCACGCTGATATCGGCATCAATCATGTTGGTGGCATCCAAACGACCGCCAAGACCGACTTCTAAGATCACCACATCCAACTTGGCTGCTTTAAACAGAATTAAGCCAGCCAAGGTGGCATATTCGAAGAAAGTCAGCGAAATCTCGCCGCGGGCCGCCTCAATCTGCTCAAAGGCCGCCACAAAGGCTTCATCGCTGGCATCTTGACCGTTAATGCGCACCCTTTCATTGTATTTGAGCATATGGGGCGAGCTGTAAACGCCCACCGTCAGCCCTGATAAACTCAGGATGTTCTCGAGCATGGCGCAGGTGGTGCCTTTGCCATTGGTGCCCCCTACTGTGACCACTTTACTGGGTCCGAGATCCAATAAATGCAGGCGCGCGGCAACCTCTGAAACCCTCGTTAATCCCATATCGATTTCGGTTGGGTGAATCGATAATAAATAATCTAGCCATTGTGCCAATGGCGCATTCGCACTCGGCACAGTTAAGGCTGTCTGTTCACTCGGGGCTGTGGTCATCTGTTCTTTCCTTCCTTCGATACGCGCTTCACTTAATCGGCAAAGCGGCGATTAATCCAGCATAAACAATGGCCCTAAAGCCAACTTAGGCAGTTGATACTGCTCGGGATATGTCACATCGACTAAATAGAGTCCATTGGGTTTGGCAGTGGCCGCCGCTTGATTTCGATCTTTAAGCGCGAGTAAATCCGCCATCCAAGTCAATGGTTGGTTGCCTAGGCCAATTTCCAGCAGGGAGCCGACAATGTTTCGCACCATATGGTGTAAGAAGGCGTTGGCAGAAATATCGACTATCACATACATGCCCTGACGCGTCACTTTAACGCTGTGCACATTGCGAAATGGGGTTTTCGATTGACATTGAATGGCGCGAAAACTGGTAAAGTCCTGCTCACCAAGCAGCGCCTGCGCCGCAATATGCATTTTATCGGCGTCGATATCACCGTGGTAATGGCTCACGCCGTGACGTAGGATCCCAGGGCGGAAATTATGATTGTAAATCACATAGCGATAACGTCTGGCTGTTGCAGAAAAGCGAGCATGGAAGCTGTCATCCACCTCTTTTGCCCAACGAACGGCGATATTATCGGGCAAATTGGCATTCACCCCTAAGGTCCACGCGCCTTCGTTACGTATGGCATTCGTCTCGAAATGCACCACCTGTCCCGTTGCATGAACGCCGGCATCGGTTCGTCCCGCACAGAACAAGCTGATGGGTTCGTTGGCCACCTTAGATAAGGCTTGTTCTAATTGCCCTTGTACTGAATCGACTTCGGCCTGACGTTGCCAACCGAAATAACCACTGCCGTCATATTCAATACCTAATGCAATCCGCATCCACACATCCTCACAGTTAATTTAGCGGCGCATTTTATCACAGCAGCCCACAAAAAAAACGGCGCTCTGCGCGCCGTTAGTGTGAAATCAAGCCCCTTAGGGATTAGCCCATCTCTTTAAGTAAACGAGCCGCTTCTTCTTGCTGACGCTCGTTACCGTCGATTTGGACTTCCCGTAGCAATGCTTTGGCACTGTCGCTATCATCGATTTCGATATAGGCGCGGGCTAAATCGAGCTTGGCATTGACTGAGTTTTCCTCATCGTCCACGTCGATCATGGCGGCATCGCCAATCAGGGCGCCCACATCGCTCATCTCCACATCCATTTCGGGATAGAGATCTGTCTCTGTGTTGTCCTGCTCGGCATCGTTAAGCAGTTTTTCGATATCGATATAACCATGCTCGTTTTGGAAGTTAGTTAAATCATGCTCTGGAACAAACTTCTTCGACTTGCGAGATTCCTGCGCATCGAGGGCCGCTAGAGCCTCATCGACGGTGAGCGTATGCTCGTCATCGAGGGCAAAGCTGTCCTCAGGGGTTAATATCTCTTCCTCTTCGAGGTCGGTATTGGTGCTAAAGGCGGCAAGTACGCTGTCATCGCTTAAATCGACATCATCAGTATCGTCTTTTAAATCGAACTCGCGGCCTAAATCCAGCTCATCATCGAGATTAAACTCAGTGCTCGAAGCTGTATTTTTGGCATCAACCTCTGGCTGATTATCTGGCGCAAACTCTAGCGGTTTACGCGACGAGCCCTGCACTGGTACCGGATCTAAAGGCAAATCGGTTTCAAGTTTGCCCGGCGTTTTCGCTTCAGGCGTAGGCGCAAAATTCAGTTCGGTATCCCAATCGAGAACATGGGGATCTTTAGTCTTGTTGGCCTTTAAGTCATTGAAGAAAGATGACTCTTTTTCCTTCGCACTCGCGGCGGCCGCCACGGCAGATGCGGCGACAGCAGCACCAAGAGCAGGTGCGATATCGTCAGTATCTTCATCAAAACCCGTAAACTTAGGCTCTGCGGCAGCGTCATCGGCACTGTTATCCGTACTGTCTTGGTTATCCGCAATCTCTTCACTCAGTTCGAAGGTATCGTCCGTGCCATCAATGGCATGGGCGGCACCAATGCCCTTGAGTAAATCTTCTTCCTCGTCTTTTTCTTCTGGTTCGACATGGGTGGTTTCTAAGTCGAAGTTAAAGTCGTCGGCATCCGCATCGGCTTGTTCAGGCACATCGAACTCGGCTAAGAGTGAATCGAGGTCGTCCTCTGCCGTCGACAAGTCTTCAGGTAATGCGGCTTCGAGTTCGGCGGCAATGTCATCGCGCTCAATGGCGGCTTCTGCTTGAGCCATATCCTCGGCAACGGTGTCGTCGATAACAGCCTCTTCGACGAGCGCTTCTTGCGTGTTAAAGCCTGCCAATAACTGGTCGAGATCTTCATCGCTCGTTGGTAAGTTTGGAGCGAGTTCATCATCCAACTCGGCGGCAATGGCCGCTGCGACTTCAGGATCGGGCTGCGCTGGAGCATCGAGGCCCGCGAGTAGCGCATCGATATCGTCGGATTCGCTTACACCAATGTCAGTTAAGTCGGCATCAAGCTCAGCGGCAATTTCATCGCTTAAATCGGGTTCGGGCGCGGCGGGTTTATCAAAATCTGCCAGTAAAGCATCAATATCATCGGTTTGCGCGACACCCAACTCGGCTAAGTCATCGTCTAATTCGGCGGCAATTTCATCACCGAGATCATCAGCAGTTTCTGCTGGCGCCTTGTCATAATCGGTCAATAAGGCATCGAGATCCTCATCCGCCGCTTCGACAGGTTTGTTAGCCTCTGGCTGGTTAAAGCCTGCGAGTAACGCATCGATATCGTCGTCGGCTGGCACTGCGTCGTTTTCAAGCTCAGTGTCCAGCTCTGTGGCTAAGTCAGCGCCTAGCCCAGATTCTAGCTCGGCGGCAATCGCGGCGGCTAAATCTTCATCCTCTGGATCTGGCGCAGTTTCAGCAGGTAAATCGAAACCGGCTAATTCGTCGAGTTCGTCGAGCCCTTCAGCTGTAGCTTGAGCTTCCTGCGGGGTCTCTTCTTCATCAGAGCCTAATCCAGCCAGCAGTGCATCGAGGTCTTCTTCCTCAATAATATTGCCAGATGAGGCTTTCTCTTCAGCAAAGGCTTCGGCTTCCTCTTGATCACCCATGGCCTCTGCCCAGAGATCGTCCAGAGACTGGCCTTCATCCTCTTCAAATTGAGGTTCAGGCTCAGTGCTGACACCTGGGTCAATAAACATTTCTGATGCCATGTCCATCTGTTCATGGCTATCGGTCATTTCCTGCTCGGGTTGCAGGTCAACACTGCCAACATCGAGTAAGCTGTCGATCGAATCAGCATGGTCAGTATCTAGATGTACTGCCATGTCGCTGAGATCGTCATCATCCATCGCCAGCACAGACGCACTCGCCACGCCAGCCGCACCCGCGGCCATCATCGCCGCCTGCTGTGCTTCTAGCTCGCGGCGCTCTTTATTGCGTTTACGGCGTAATAGCCAGAAAACGAGCACCAGTAGCAATAATGCGGGGATCACCGCCGCCGCAACGAGGAGCAGCGGATTACTCATCAGGTTACGCCACAGATCATCGGGCTCTGCGGGCATGGCAGGCTCGTCTGTCGTCGCGGTCTCTGGCGTTTGTGCGGCCTCAACCTCGGCTTTAAGTGCAAGGTTTTGCTTCTTACTGGCCTGTAGGGTTTCTTCTAATACCGCAATCTGTTGATTTAATTCTTCAACCTTGGCTTTGAGTGTCTCAACATCGGTATTTCTCACCGCGAGTTGATCTTGCGCTCTGGCTAACTCATCGGTCAGGGATAAATTCTTGCTCTCCGCCGCTTCGAGGCGTGCATTGACATCCGAACTCACCATCTTAGGCGCGGTTGGCGTCGCAGCCACTTCGGTATTGGTCACTTTCGCCGCTTCGGGCTTCACCTCGGCCTTAGGTGGCGTCTCCACCTTAGGTTTAGGCTGTGCGACTGTCTGAGTCGGTGCAGCTGGCTTAGTCGCAGGTTTGGTTTCTGCCTTAGGCGTGGCTTTAACACCAGAACGAGCCTGCTTGTCGCTGCGCTCGGCGCGGGCAATGGCCAGACTATTGGGGATGGCGAGCATCACTTCTTTCGAAGGGATCAGCAAAATCATGCCACGTTCGAGGCTGTTATAACTGTCGGAGTTAAACGCATGGGGGTTAGCATCAAATACTGCGGCCATCACTTGATAAACGCTGACACTGGCATCGGGACGGACTTTTTGCGCAATACTCCAGAAAGTGTCCTTAGAGGTCGTTGGTCCATATTGATGATTGACCTGACGGATCTGTCCGTCTGGTCCCATGATTTTTAAAGGTTTTATTTTGGGAGTATCAGCAGCTATCGCAGGATCAATAAAAGAGGTCGTGGAAGAAACAGCTAAAACGGTGGCCATCAGGCCCACAAGATACGAAGTGCGAAATTTCATCAATCCTTCCCTTTGAAGCGCTATTTAAGTTATCTCGCTGATAACAGGCTTTAGGCAATTGTATTTATTGAGATTACTATAAACTAGAAATCCCAGCCCTGCTACTGTTCACAATTGTAAAACAAAAAAAGCCTGCTGGCAGCAGGCTTTTTCACTGGGCATCAATTGCCACTTAAGAGTTAGTAATAATCTCTCACTAAAATCTCGGCAATTTGCACACTGTTTAAGGCTGCGCCTTTACGGATATTGTCCGACACCACCCAAAGGTTAATACCGTGAGAATGGGAAATATCCTTACGCACACGACCCACATAAACAGGATCGGTACCCGCTGCATGGGTTACAGCCGTTGGATATTCGTCATCGGATTCGAACAATACCACTCCTTCGGCATCGCGCAGTAAAGCTTTAATATCTTCTGCATCGGCGACTTGACGCGTCTCGATATGTACGGCTTCTGAGTGACCATAGAAGACTGGCACACGCACGGCCGTTGCGTTGACGAGGATTTCGTCATCACCGAAAATCTTCTGGGTTTCCCAGACCATTTTCATTTCTTCTTTGGTGTAGCCGTTATCCATAAATTTATCGATTTGCGGCAATACGTTAAACGCGATTTGCTTTGGATAAACTTCAGCATCAGCAGGCAGACCTTGCAGCAACTTAGTACATTGTTTTGCCAGCTCTTCAATCGCCTTTTTACCGGTACCAGAGACTGACTGATAGGTCGCAACGTTAATACGGCTGATACCGTAAGTGTCGTAAATCGGTTTTAGTGCCACCAGCATTTGGATGGTCGAGCAGTTCGGGTTAGCGATGATGTTACGGTTGCGGAAATCGGCAATCGCATGGGGGTTAACCTCAGGTACAACCAATGGAATATCAATGTCGTAGCGGAAGTGAGAGGTGTTATCGATCACCACACAACCCGCTTCAGCGGCGATAGGCGCCCACTTGGCCGAGACATCGCCACCGGCAGAGAAGAAGCCTAACTGTGCTTGACTCCAATCGAAGGTTTCGACGTCCAAAATGGTAACTTGTTTGCCATGGAAGCTGACCGTTTCACCGGCGCTACGGCTACTGGCTAAAGGATATAAGTTCGCAACCGGGAAGTTACGCTCTTCGAGGATCTCAATCATAGTTTGACCCACTGCGCCCGATGCACCTAAAACGACAACATTAAATTCCTGCGACATAATTACCGACCGACTCCTGAAAAACCTAAATTGGACAACCAATCTACCTCAGATTGGCCGTGATAAGCCAGCGCCAATGCACTAAATTCGCGTCTATGTTTGTGATTTTTTCTCATAGTGTCGAAGCCATTCGACCTTGCAAAGCCATTTCGGAATACGGCATCGTCATCACGCAGGTCGTAGACGAATCTTGCGAGTTGTAATAAGGCTTTTTCATCGGGAGTTTGTTCGAGTTCGACCGCCTTGAAATGAAATGGCGGCAAGAGCTCGGATAAGCGTTTGGTGGCCGGAATAGCTAACAACTCACACAACTTTTGGTACAGCATAAAAGTGCCACGAGCCTTACCTTCTAAGCTGTAACCGGCGATATGCGGAGTCGCAAACTCAGCAAAAGGCACCAGCTCCGGCATGGGATGTGGCTCCCCTTCCCATACATCGAGCACCAATTTAAGATCATCCCTTTGCTGCTTAACCTTAATTAAGGCTTGATTATCAATCACATCCCCACGGCAGCAGTTCACCAGCCAGGTATTGGGTTTAAGACTCATCAGGCGCGCTTCATCGAATAAATGCAGCGTCTTATGCTCGCCAGTGCGAGTGATGGGCACATGTAGGCTGATGATATCCGCTTCAAGTAATAGGGTTTCAAGGCTCACAAAATGACGGGGATCGCCCTCGGCCGCTTTGATGGGGTCATTGAGTAATACCTTAATGCCGTAGGCTTCGAGGCATTTGGCCGTCGCGCTGCCAGTATTGCCCGCACCGATAATCCCCACGACTTTGCCCTTGAGCGGCGAGTTAAACCGCGCCGCCAGTTCTAACATCGCAATAAAGGCAAACTCCCCGACTGCGGTCGCATTACAGCCGGGTGCATTCGAAAAGGGAATACCACGCCCTGCAAGGTAGGCCAGATCCACATGGTCCGTCCCTATGGTGGCGCTGCCGACAAACTTAAGTTTTGGATTGGCATCTAACAATGCAGCATTGACTCGGGTGACCGAGCGCACCAGTAGCACATCGGCATCTTGCACCTGCTCAGGCGTTAGCGTGCGGCCATTGACTGGGATTATCTCGCCTAACGCCCCAAATAAGGGTTCGACATAGGGCATATTTTCATCGACAACAATCTTCATGGGGACCTTTCTGATAAAAATGGGCTAGAGAGTGAGTAGCCAAGGATTCTAGCAAGACTCTGATCATAAACCCAATCCCTGAGTCGCATTATGCCAATCGTTTTAAAATGTGTTCATTCAGCGGGAGCTACAAGCATTCCATTCCCTCGTTACATTGACTTAAAAGGGAATAACCATTTCTGCATCAATTCGCCTTGGATTGAGATGCCGGAGAGGCTCTGAACTGAATTAGATATTTAATGTGATTGGTATTTCTGAATTCCAACCAGTAAAGAATCCACCTTCTTCAGAAGGTGGCTTTGTTTTAACCCCCTAAAAGGGGGCCTTTATTCAAGAGCAAGTTGACCCTGCTCTTGCCGCTCTACTTTCTCTTGATGCCTAACGTATCTACGGATTATTTCCTCGTTAATTCCAATCGAATCGACGAAGTATCCTCTCTGCCAAAAATGATTTCCCCAAAGTTTATTCTTACGTAGGTAAGGAAATTTACTGAA
>NZ_NHRI01000034.1:0-10388 GCF_003129585.1 Shewanella sp. BC20
GCTCTACCAACTGAGCTATGCCGGCGAATGGTGGTGCCCGAACCCGGAATCGAACCAGGGACACGAGGATTTTCAATCCTCTGCTCTACCGACTGAGCTATTCGGGCAACTAAACTAAGCGTTAGTTGACTACTTTAAACCGACAACTTAATGCTGCCTCGTTCGAAGTGCGGCTATATTAACGAGGGTGTTTATCCTCTGCAAGCGCTTTTTCCTGATAAATGATGTGTTCGGCTGTTTAATGTGCACTTTGGCTGTTTTTTATCTATAAACCAGTTGGGAATGAGCCTTTTTGATGCCTCAAAGTTGTATTTCCAGCCGCGTGAGTGACCCGTTTAAGCCCCACAATCAGCGTTAACACCATAATAGCGTTAATCTTTCTGAATTTTAGAAAGATATGAGCGATTTTTACTGATTTTAGTTTTTAATTTTCGTTTTATGATAATGACTATTATTTGATTGTGCGACTTAAGTGCAGAGGTGTGGGGTAGCTATATGTTTAGAAATACTAAGTTGAATTATGGACTTATTGCTATTGCCAGCCATTGGCTAAGTGCGGTTGTGGTGATTGGACTCTTTGCCGTCGGTGTGTGGATGGTGGAATTGACCTACTACAGCCCATGGTACAAAACGGCGCCACATTGGCATAAAAGCGTAGGGATTTTGCTGCTGGCGGTAACCCTGTTTCGTTTAGTTTGGCGTTTGGTCAATCCAAAGCCGACTCCTGAGCAAAATCACCAGACATGGGAAAAGGTTAGCGCCCACATTGCCCATGGCGCGATTTATCTCTTATTACTGGTGATTATGGCCGCAGGTATTTTGATTTCGACGGCAGAGGGCCGTGGAATTATGGTGTTTGACTGGTTTGAGTTACCCGGCCTAACGCCACTGATTGAAAATCAGGCTGATATCGCGGGGGATATTCATCAATATGCCGCCTACAGCTTGATTGCTCTGGTTTTACTGCATGCGTTAGGCGCGTTAAAGCACCATTTTATCGATAAAGATTCAACACTACTCAAGATGATTAAATTTAACCGAGGATAATATAATGAAAAAACAACTATTAGCTGCTTTGATTGGTGGGTCTTTACTGGCTCCAATGGCTGCATCTGCCGCCGATTATGTAATTGACCGCGAAGGTGCTCATGCATCTATTACCTTTAAAGTAAGTCACTTAGGTTATAGCTATGTCGTAGGTCGTTTTAACGATTTCAGCGGTGATTTCAGCTACGACGCTAAAAATCCAACGGCAGCTAAAGTGAATGTCAAAGTGAACACCTTAAGCGTTGACTCTAACCATGCCGAGCGTGATAAGCACATCCGTAGTGGCGATTTTTTGAATACAGCTAAATTTGCAGAAGCGACTTTCGTTTCGACCTCGGTTGAAGACAAAGGCAATGGCGATATGGTTATTACAGGTAACTTCACGCTAAACGGCGTGACTAAACCGCTGGCAATCCAAGCGCATGCTGTGGGTGAGGGTCAAGATCCTTGGGGCGGATACCGTGCAGGTTTTACCGGTACGACCACGTTTGCGATGAAAGATTACGGTATCAAGATGGACTTAGGCCCAGCGTCTGCCAATGTTGAGTTAGATTTAGTGGTAGAAGGCGTGCGTAAGTAAGCTTAACGCTACTGAGCTGCATTTATCCGCGAATAAAAAAGCGCCCTTGGGCGCTTTTTTGCTTTCTATTGGATAGGCGATTAGGCTTATTCCTGACCCTTTTCAGGCACAAAGCCTTCAATTTCCACGTCTTTACCTTCAAACAGGAAAGAGGTCATTTGCTCTTCCAAAAACTTACGATCATCAACATTCATCATGTTGAGTTTCTTTTCGTTAATCAGCATGGTCTGCTTTTTCTGCCATAGGCCCCAAGCTTCTTTACTGACGTTATCGAAAATACGTTTACCTAAATCACCTGGATACAGTTGAAAGTCTAGGCCGTCGGCTTCTTTGTTTAAATATACGCAATTGACTGTACGCGCCATGATTATTCCTTACTGACTGTCGAGGTTGCTAGCAATAGCTACGAGTGATCCCAAATTGGCTAACACGCGCTCGGTTGCGGCGGCGAGTCCCACTTTGGAAGGTTGATTGATGTTATACCAGAGAGACTGGTTTTGTTCCATGACTGCGCCCACGCTCTGCATACCCAAGGTTTGCTTGTCGTAGCCATTCGCTTGGCTATCTAAATTCAGTAGCATGGGCTGAATATCTAAATGGAAGTGGCTAAAGGTATGCCTAAAACCGATTAATGGTTCGAGTTGTGCGGCGTGATAACCTTGGGCTTCAAGCTCTGCATTGAGTGCGGCTTGAGTACTAAATTCGGGGAAGCACCAGAGTCCGCCCCAAATGCCGGCAGGAGGGCGCTTAGCCAAGAATACTTGGTTATCTTTGAGTAAAACCAACATCCAAGCGGCTTTCTCTGGGATAGTTTTCTTCGGTTTTTTACCCGGGAAATCGGTTTGCCTGCCCATAAGTTGGGCCTTGCAATCGACAGCCACAGGACAAGCGGCACAATTGGGTTTGCTGCGAGTACAAATGCTGGCACCAATATCCATCATGGCTTGGTTATATTTTTGAATATCCTGCTCTGGCGTTAATTGCTCGGTTAATTGCCAGAGTTGTTCTTCCACAGGTTTTTGACCGGGCCAGCCCGCAATCGCGCCATGTCTTGCTAATACGCGCTTAACATTGCCATCAAGGATCGGATGATGTTGCCCAAGTGATAGGGATAACACTGCACCTGCTGTCGAGCGCCCAATACCTGGCAGCGCTAACACTTGCTCAAAGTCTGTTGGAAATTGCCCTTGATACAGATCGCGAACCATCTTAGCGGCTTTATGTAGATTGCGAGCTCTGGCGTAATAACCAAGCCCAGTCCAATGATGCAGTACTTCATCATCCGGCGCGTTAGCGAGGGCTAACACATCGGGGAAACGTGCCATAAAACGCTGGTAATAGGGGATAACAGTCGCTACCTGAGTTTGTTGCAACATAATCTCAGAAACCCATACGCGATATGGGGTTTTATCTTGCTGCCAAGGGAGGGTTTTACGACCGTGGGTGTCGTACCAATTAACGATACGTGTAGCAAAGGAGGCTGTAGATTTCATCGGCGCAGTGTAGCGGGAGATTGGTTGGCAAACAAGTAACACCCCATCGAAAAATCGGCCTAGATTCGCTCTCTAGGATAATCTTGTTATACTTCGCCTCCATTAGTGCTTGCACTGTAAGTTGAACTTTGGATAATGCCCTTCTTTTTAGATGGTGTTGTCCACGAGACGAGGCAAAAATGAGCGAAGTCACTACCGCTGAATTTAATGAAGAAGGCAAGTATCTGCGTAAGATCAGAAGCTTTGTCCTAAGAGAAGGTCGTTTGACTAAAGGTCAAGCGCAAGCCATTGAGACTCAGTGGCCAACAATGGGCTTAGATTACAGCCCAACACCATTAAACCTGACCGAAGTGTTTGGTCGCGAAGCCGATACCGTACTGGAAATTGGTTTCGGCATGGGCGCCTCTTTAGTACAAATGGCGCAAGAAGCTCCAGAGCAGAATTTTATCGGTATTGAAGTCCATAAGCCTGGCGTGGGTTCATGCTTAAGTGACGCTGCCGCTGCTGGGGTGACTAATCTTCGCGTGTATCACCATGATGCAATGGAAGTGTTAGAACATGCTATCGCCGATGGTAGTCTTGCTCGCGTGCAATTGTTTTTCCCCGATCCTTGGCATAAAAAGCGCCACCATAAGCGCCGTATCGTGCAGGCGGAGTTTGCTGAGCTTATCCGCCGCAAACTGAAGATTGGCGGCGTGTTCCATATGGCGACCGACTGGGAAAACTACAGCGAACATATGCTGGAAGTGATGAATGCGGCCAATGGTTACAAAAACCAATCCGCCGATGGTACCGTGGTGCCGCGCCCAGATCATCGTCCACTGACTAAATTTGAAGCCCGCGGTCATCGCCTCGGCCATGGCGTGTGGGATCTGATGTTTGAGCGTATCGCTTAACATCTTTTATGGATTTTATTTTTTAACACAACGGGGAAAATCACTATGGCAAAGAATCGTAGCCGTCGTTTACGTAAGAAAATGCGCGTTGATGAATTCCAAGAGTTAGGTTTTGACATTACTTGGACCTTCGATGCATCTGTCTCTGAAGCCGATATTGATGCAACAGTCGATAAGTTTATCGATGAAGTCATTGAAGCCCGTAAGTTAGGTTTCCACGGCGGTGGTCATATCGAGTGGGAAGGTATTATTGCTACCCAAACTATCGGTAAGTGCACCGAAGAAGATGTTGCTGCAGTGAAGGCTTTCTGGGCGGGTCAAAAAGTGACTCAACTTGAAGTTAGCGATCTGTACGATATCTGGTGGAGTTAATGCCAGAACAGGCGTTATTAGAGGAAGTGGTCGACAAAGTTCGGCCCTTGCTCGGCCAAGGAAAGGTTGCTAATTACATCCCTGCGCTCGCCAATGTTGATGCTGGTAAACTGGGCATTGCCGTAACCACGATTGACGGTGAAACTATAGGCGCAGGCGATTACCTTGAGCCATTTTCAATTCAAAGTATTTCTAAAGTTTTCAGCTTAACCTTAGCGCTAACTTTATATGAAGAAACCGAAATTTGGAGCCGCGTCGGCAAAGAACCCTCGGGACACTCCTTCAATTCACTAGTCCAAGTTGAACTCGAGCGGGGTAAACCTCGCAATCCCTTTATTAATGCTGGCGCGTTAGTTATCGCTGACTTATTGCAGAGCCGTTTAGGGGCGCCTAAGCATCGGATGTTGGAATTGGTCAGGGCGCTGAGTCAAAACGATAAAGTCTGTTTCGACAAGCAAGTAGCGGATTCTGAATATCAGCACAGTGCACGTAATGCGGCCATCGCTTATCTGATGAAATCCTTCGGTAATTTTCAAGGCGATGTCGATACAGTGCTGCGCACTTATTTTCATTATTGCGCCTTAAAAATGAATTGCGCCGACCTATCGCGGGCGATGTTGTATTTAGCCAACCGTGGTAAAACCTTAGATGGCACTGAACTTATTTCGCAGGTGCAGACTCGGCAATTAAATGCCCTGTTAGCAACCTCTGGCTTGTATGACGGCGCCGGCGAGTTTGCCTATCGTGTTGGTATGCCGGGTAAAAGCGGTGTTGGCGGCGGCATTATTGCGGTGATCCCCGGGGAACTCTCGGTCTGCGTTTGGTCACCCGAATTAGACAATCAAGGTAACTCCCTCGCAGGGACGGCGATGCTTGAGCATCTCAGCCAGCGTCTCGGACGTTCAATCTTCTGATTTAACTCTTTTATTAGCACTGTTAGGCTAAATATTAGTGAAATTCACTAATCTGCTATCGGTGCTAATTTTTATAACCTCATACTAATCATATTGTTACAAAGTTGGCACATCTTCTGCTATTCATCTTTTAGCACGTTAGCTTAGTCGAATTTCTCAGATTAAAGGATGAACAACAATGAAGATAAATACACTATTAACCGGAGTGGCATTATCGGGTGTTATTTTAAGCGCTTCTGGCTTGCAATCAGCACAAGCGAAAACCGAGCCGCAAATCGATGAGCGCTGTGAGGTTTCTCTTAACTATGATGTGAGAGTCGAACCGAAAAAATTAGTGATGAGCGAGAAGGGCACCGAGAAGTATCGCATCGAGCTCGACAAGTTATACGTTGAAGGCAAGCAGGTAACCTTAACCGACAAACAGAAAAAGCTCGTGAGCCAGTATGCCGATGAGGTGTCGACTCAGGTTCCTGAAGTCATTGAATTAGTGAATGAAGCCGTTGCATTGGCCTCTCAAGCTGTGAGTATGGCATTAACGCCACTGATGGGCGATGTGGCTGGCGCTAAGTTTGATGAGATGATGGCGGGCGTGCAGAAGCGTGTTGATACCGTAGCCTACAAGCAGGGCGATAGTTTTTACCTTGGTGCGACCGAAGAGTCGATGCAAAACACCTTTAACGACGAATTTGAGAAGGAAATGGAGCAAATCGTGCAAAACTCCATTGGCACTCTAATGATGAATATCGGCAGCCAAATCCTTGCGGGCGACGGTGAGTCCTTCGAAGCTAAGATGGACGCATTCTCACAAAAAATGGATAGATTAGGCGATGATATTGAGCAGCAAATTGAATCCCAATCTAAGGGCATTGAAGCGAAAGCCGACCGTTTATGTGACCGTTTTGAAAACCTGCTGGTGCTTGAGAATCAACTGCGTAAAGAAGTGCCAGAGTTAGCGCCCTATGTGTTGACTCAAAACACTCACCATGAATTACGTGAATAGTGCTCGGCAGAGTAGCTTAAAACCAACACTGGTTGGAGTCAGGTAATGTCGACCTAACTGACACCATAAATACAGTGATATAAATGAAAAGCCCCAGTACGTTAAGTGTCTGGGGCTTTTTCTTGATTCATTTTAGCCAAGCGGAATGATATTAATCTAATTGCTTGCGGCTATTTACTATGGAATATTACATTCTAAAGACTAATGTTTGGTATACTCTTAAAATATAATGAAAAGCTGGCAATTCAGTCAGATAGAACACTCTACTTTAGCGGACTTTTTCGGGCTAAATCTCTACAACGAACCCAATTGCTGTGAGATATTAAGGTATTGAGGGATGCTTCAAGGCATTTGTGCTGCATTCCTATGCTATTCCGAAAGTTAATATCACTGTCGAAACTGCTTAAGGCGACTTTCCATGTTAGAACTGTTAGAACCTATTGCGATTTTTACTCATGTGGCCAGAGCTGGTAGTTTTAGTGCCGCCGCAAGAAGGCTTGGGATCTCTAAATCTAAGGTCAGTACGCAGGTAGCCGATCTCGAACATAGACTCGGTGTTCAACTGATCCAGCGTACCACTCGAAGCTTAAGTCTGACTGAAGCTGGACATTTGTTATATCTGCAAGGTGAAGAGTTGCTTCGCGATGCCGAACAGGCCATTGCTAGCGTGCATAACTTAAACGATGCCACCCGCGGCGTGTTAAAGGTGGGGATTTCCCAGTCCTTTGGTGCTATGCATATCATTCCCGCGCTGCCATCATTTATGGCCAAACACCCTGAACTCGAGCTGCAAGTCAGCTTATTAGATCATAAGGTGGATGTAGTCAGCGAAGGTTTAGACCTATTGTTAACTATGTCTGAGCAGCTTCCCTTGGGTATGGTGGCGCGCCCTTTGATGAAGTGTCAGTTCCTACTCGTTGCCTCGCCTGATTATATTGCTAGACATGGTGAACCGTCGCGTCCAGAACAATTAGTCGACCATAACTGCTTGGTGTATCAAGGTGAGTGGCATGAGCACAGCATGTGGCAGTTTAAAAAGGGCGATGATTACTGTGAGATAGGTGTCTCTGGTAACTTTAGAGTGGATAACGCTCCTGCTTTAAAATCAGCTGCGATCAGTGGCTTAGGGGTTGTCTATCTTGCCAGTTACTTGATGGAAGATGAAATCGCTAAGGGCACCTTAGTGCCGCTGCTGAGGGATTGGCAACTGACTCATCATTTACCGCTACAGGCCGTTTACCCACGTCGTAAACACTTAGCGCCTAAGGTGAGTGCCTTCATTGAGTTTATTAAAGACCACATTGGTAATCCGCCTTATTGGGATATTCCCTATGCGGAACTCTTCAGTGAACGTCAGTAATTTTGGAAACATTGTTCTTAAAATGCGTTCAATGCGTTTTGAGCGAGTTTGGTAGTTTTTAGATTTTATTAAAATCAATCTGTTATGTGATTTTTAGTTTGTATTTTAGTTTGGTTTTTTAGGGTTTTCTAAAACAGCTTTTTAGTGGGTGTATTGAAGTCTGTTCTTAAATGAATACAATGGTTGCCAGATGATTCGGAATGACCTGAGTCCTACACTTTTATTGGAAATGACCCCTTTCGATATCAGCGTACAGGTTGGCAGCAATGCAGTTTCGGATCACAGCCAGCAGAAGTTTGCGAACTAAAACAATGTTGGCTTTTAAACCATCATCCTAGTTTTTGGTTTACCTCAGCTCATTAGGCTGAGGTAATTTTTTTCTGGTGGTTGAGTGCGGGAAACGAGTTTTGTCTCTCTGTACCCTAAAGTCACACCGAGTGTTAAGTGCTTATGCTTAATACATCAAATATAGTGACCCACAGTGAGATAGGGTTTTATGACCAAGCCGGTGATAAATCCAATAAAAAAGCCACTTGATAGTGGCTTTTTTATTGGCTGCGATTTAACGATGTTATTCGCAACGGCGTTCGAAGGAGGCTAGCGTTAGCCTCCCAAGGTTTTATGCTTAGGCTTTATTGACGCTGGCAATCCATTGATCGACTTGCTCTTCTAGCACATCCAAAGGCAGTGCCCCGTTAGCCAAGACTAAAGTATGGAAATCCCGGATATCAAATTTATCACCCAGTTGTTTTTCCGCCTTGTGTCTCAGTTCGAGTAACTTAATCATCCCAACTTTATAGGCTGTGGCTTGAGATGGCATAACGATATGACGCTCTACCATTTTCTTCGCATCGGATTTTGCGTTAGGGGTATTATCGACGTAATAAGCTATCCCTTGTTCGCGGGTCCATTTCTTGGCGTGGATCCCAGTATCGACCACTAAACGACAAGCTCGCCATAACTCCATCGCCAGTCGACCAAAATCGGAGTAAGGGTCGGCATATAAGCCCATCTCCTTCGGGAAAGACTCACTGTAGAGCCCCCAACCTTCGATATAGGCGGTATAGCCACCGAATTTACGGAACTTAGGAATATCCTTTAGCTCCTGTGAGATAGCGATTTGCATATGATGGCCTGGGATCCCTTCGTGGTAAGCCAGTGCTTCCATCTGGTATTTAGGCATGGCTTTCATATCGTAGAGGTTGGCATAGTAGCTACCAGGGCGAGAGCCATCGGGAGCCGGTTGTTCATAGAAGGCTTTACCAGCGGATTTTTCCCTAAAGGCTTCAACCTGTTTGACTATCATGGCTGCTTTAGGCTTAACCTTAAAGACTTCATCCAAGCGTGAGCGCATATTATCGATAAGCTTGGTTGCATCGGCTAAATATGCCGCCTTGCCTTCGGCGGTATTTGGATAATAGAACTGTGGATCATCGCGCATAAAGGTGAAGAACTCTTGCAAGGTGCCGTTAAAATTCACCTTTTTCATAATGGCGCGCATTTCATTATGGATGCGTTCCACTTCGGCAAGACCAAGTTGATGGATTTCATCCGCCGTCATGTGGGTAGTGGTCGTGCGTGCAAGGGCATTGTTATAAAACGCCTCGCCGTCGGGGAGTTTCCAAACCCCATCGCGGGTATCGGCTTTGGCTTCTAAGGTTTTGATATAGGCGATAAGCGTCTTGTATGCAGGCTCAACTTGTGAGACGAGTGCTTTTTCAGCATCGGCAATCAGTTGGGCTTTTTCTGTTTCGGAGATGCTGAGCGCATTCACTTTTTTGCGAAAATCCGCCAACAACGCACTGTCTTCGCCTTTATCGAAGGGGGCGCCTTTAATGATGTTTTGGCTGTCAGAAATCACGTAACCGAACACAAATTTAGGGGCAATAATGCCTTTATCTGCGCGGATCTCGAGCGCCTGTTGCAGTTGGTTTAAGCGTTTGGGCACGCCATTTAAGCGGCTGATATAGGCCTTAGCATCGCTGACATCGGTGATCTGGTGTTGATTAATCAGGAAGGAGGCTATCATCGAGTGGCCACCATGCATCTGATTCACTGGGTAGTTATGGTAGCGCCACTGATAGTCTTTGATATTGTTATTCAGATTTTGAGTGAGTAACGTCAGGCTTAGGCGAGTTTGTGGATCAAGCTTACTCGCATCCAGTTGATTCACTTCGGCTAGCTGTTTCTTGGTTCGCGCCAACTCACGGGCATCCGCCTCATCGCCAATATCGTCCCACTTATCATAGTCCTGCTTAATGCCCATATAGGTTTGTGCAATGGGGCTTGCCATGATGTTTTCCATGAAGATGGTTTCAAACAAGGCGTTGGCTTTTTCTGACTCGCTTTGGGCGGCAACACTGGTACTGGCCACATGATGTGAGTCACTTAAGGTGGGTACCGCATAGGACGGCAGTGCAAGCAGGGCGGAGAGAGTAAATGCGACTAAGCTGATGTTCGTTTTTATTGGCATGATCAGGCTTCCTTAACAATGTTCAGGTAATTCTAAAGAAGCAGGGGAAAAATGTATGAATATAAATGTTAGAAAATGTGTTAGCCATAAAAGATGCTTCATCAAGAAACCTAGGCTAACACATTATTTATTTTTAGCCCAAAACCACCTACTTCAGTAGGTGGTTATCATCATTTGAGGCTTTGCCTGTATACCTACCCATGTTAAATGCATCTTTGATTTTTAGCGAAGTCAAAAGAGGCAAATAACATGA
>NZ_NHRI01000035.1:0-9611 GCF_003129585.1 Shewanella sp. BC20
TTCAGTAAATTTCCTTACCTACGTAAGAATAAACTTTGGGGAAATCATTTTTGGCAGAGAGGATACTTCGTCGATTCGATTGGAATTAACGAGGAAATAATCCGTAGATACGTTAGGCATCAAGAGAGAGTAGAGAGGCAAGAGCAGGGTCAACTTGCTCTTGAATAAAGGCCACCTTTTAGGGGGTTAAAACAAAGCCACCTTCTTCAGAAGGTGGATTCTTTACTTGAAATTGACAGCAGTCATGGCCGAATTAGGTCAAATCCACTTTATCCATTTCAAGCTGGCCTAAGGCAATAACGGCTTGAGTACGATTACGGACTCCCAGCTTTCTAAAAATCGCGGTAGCGTGGGCTTTGATGGTGGCTTCAGACACACCTAAGTCATAGGCGATTTGCTTATTAAGTAAGCCCTCGGCGAACATCTGCAACACTTTGTATTGCTGCGGCGTCAAGTCGGAGAGTTTGTTGGCCATCTTATCCGTATCATCATCTTCAATCGAGATGATTTCAGCACCAGCGGGCAACCAGATATCCCCAAATAATACGGCGGTGAGCGCTTCTTTTAAGGTTTCCATCGACGCTGACTTCGGGATGAATCCACTGCCGCCATAATGGATAGCACGGCTAATGGTATTGATATCCTCATGGGCTGAAATCACCACCACAGGCAGTTCAGGATAATGGGAGCGCAGGTGAATAAGCGTCGAATAGCCGTGGGAGCCAGGCATTTGCAGATCCAGCAAAACCAAATCGTAACTCACACTTTGCGAATCTAAAACTGACTGCAAGGCATCGGCACTGTCGGCCTCATACCATTGGGTGTGTTCAAAGGCGCTACTGAGGGCTTGGCGTAGTGCATTTCGAAACAATGGATGGTCATCGGCAATAATAATATTTAAGTTTTCTAGCTTCATGGCTTTGTTGGTTATGTTCGTGGCACGTGAAGATTAAACCCAATGTAACAGAAAAGTAATCGAGGATCCTATTGCTTTATGCAGTAAGATTGACAAAATTTTTATATGTTTCTGGTTGTTATACTTTTGTCTATCAAAGGTGGGCGGATTATTCAAACAAAAACACGCCCTCAAACGGGCGTGTTTAAGGGCGAGAGTACGTTATTTTGACTGACTAAATCTTATTCAGCTGTCCACACCTGAGTCGGATGGCGTTGTTCGTCAACGGCAACAAAGGTGAATACACCGCGGATCGCATGTTCGCGGTGATCTTGATACATGTCTTCGACGAAAATATTCACTTCCACCTTTAACGAGGTATTACCCACATGGATCACACGCGCGATGAGTTCGGCTAAGGTGCCTGCTGGGATCGGTTTTTTAAAGTCGATTCTGTCGGAGCTGACGGTAACTAAGGTTTTACGGCAAAAGCGAGTCGCCGCAATAAAGGCGGTTTCATCCATCCAAGCTAACGCTTCGCCACCGAACAAGGTGTTGTGGTGATTGGTGATAGACGGAAATACAGCCTTGATCACCCGCGCTTCGGATTGATTGATCCGCTGTTCGATGGCGTCAGAAAAGGCAGGGCGGCTAGAGTCGAGCGAGTTTGGCATACGGCAACCTGAGGTTATGCATTTTTAAAGAGGCGCAATTATAGTGAGTTTTCAATTTGAATGGTAGAAAACGCCTATATCGTTAGGTGTTAAGGTAAAACGAAAAGAAAAAAGGCTTCCAGTGGAAGCCTTTTGCCGTGGGTAATCGACTTATTTACCGAGAAACTCACGTCTATCGCGAGAGGCCTTAGCCAGATCGCGCAGTAATTTCTCCGAGTCATCCCAATGCAGGCAAGCATCTGTGATGCTTTGGCCGTAACACAGAGGTTGACCCTCAACCACTTTTTGATTGCCTTCCTGTAAGAAACTTTCGGCCATCACCCCGGCAATTGCCGTGCTGCCCGCGCGCATTTGCGCCATGATATTGTCGGCAACAACTAGCTGCTTCAGGTGGTTCTTTTCGCTGTTGCCGTGGCTAAAATCGACCACCACGCGCGGCGTCACATTGACAGACTCAAGTTTTAATCTTGCTTTTTCAATGTCTTGTTCAAAGTAATTGGGCTTTTTACCGCCACGTAAAATGATATGTCCGTAAGGGTTACCATGGGTGCGATACACTGACATGGCGCCGTCTTTATCCGGTGAATAGAAGATATGCGGCACTTTTGCTGCGCGCACCGCATCGACGGCGATATTAATATTGCCATCGGTACCGTTTTTAAAGCCAACGGGGCAGGAGAGCGCCGAAGCCATTTCGCGGTGAACTTGGCTTTCGGTGGTGCGAGCACCGATAGCGCCCCAGGTGATTAAGTCGGCAATATATTGACCATTCACCATGTCTAAAAATTCGGTGGCAATCGGTAACTTCAGTTCAGTAATTTGCTGCAATAACTCGCGGGCAATACGTAAACCTTTATTTGGCTCGAAGCTGCCGTCCAAATCAGGATCGGAGATTAACCCCTTCCAACCGACGATAGTGCGGGGCTTTTCAAAATACACACGCATTAAAATGCAGAGATCGTCCTTTAACTCTTGGTGCAATACCGCTAAACGGCGCGCATAGTCGAGGGCGGCTTGAGTATCATGGATAGAGCAGGGGCCAATGATCACTAATAGGCGTTGATCTTCGCCCATAATAATGGCTTCGACTTCACGACGTTGTTGTACGAGATAATCGGCTGCATCTTGGGTTAACGGGTACTCAGATGCCAGTTGTGCAGGTGAGATGACTTTAGCTAATAAGGAAGTGCGTAATTCGTCTGTTTTAATGGTCATTCAAAATACCGAGCTTGCGTGCGGCGCTTTTCGCCAGATTGCCTCGGATTATAACGAATCGAACAGCATTGCACAGTGCCAATTGTGTTAATTGTCGGCAACTGTGCAATGAATTTGATTTAAGTTAGACCTATTTAGCCTAAATCGAGGGACTCGATTGTCTCGTTCGAAATCATCAAGATTAGAACATATGACGTTCTAAGCCTGTCACGTCTAAAATCTTAGTGGCGATTTCTTCGACCGAGTGGTTGGTGGTGTCGATATAAGGAATACGTTCACGTTTGAACATCATCTCGACTTCTTTGACCTCTAAACGACACTGCTTTAAGGACGAGTAGCGGCTGTTTTCCATGCGGCTTTGGCGGATTTCATGTAAACGTACCGGATCGATGGTTAAGCCGAACAACTTCTTCTTATTGCGTTTTAACGCTTCGGGCAGTTTCAGGTTATCCATATCGTCTTCGGTGAACGGATAGTTGGCCGCTTTAATACCAAACTGCATCGATAAATAGAGGCTGGACGGGGTTTTTCCACAGCGAGACACGCCAAGCAGGATTAAATCGGCCTGATCCATATGTTTCATAGTTTGGCCATCATCATTGTCCATCGCAAAATTGATGGCATCGATACGAGCTTCATAGCCGTGATTGGCTTTTCCGTGGGTGCGATGTAACACCGGAGAGGCGCTAACGCCTAAATGTTGTTCAAGTGGTGCAACGAAGGTATTTAAAAAATCGTAATCGAGTCCTTCACTCGAATAAATAATGTCCCGAATTTCAGGTTTTACGATCGAATGGAACACTAACGGCCTTTCACCTGTTGTAATAAAACAATCATTAATCTGTCGTTTAACGTTCTCAGCTTTTGCCAATGTTTCAACAAATGGAATTGTAAGTGACTCAAATTCTAATGGAAATTGCGAGAGTACTGCATGCCCAAAAACCTCAGCTGTGATCGCCGTCCCGTCGGAGATGTAAAATACCTTTGGTGCCATACTGACCTCTTGTAGTAATAAAATTACAAATAAAATTATAGATTTACGCTTCTTCAGCGGGAGTGTAAAATGCCGCTGCCCTCGTGTGAAGGGGCCACTGAAATAAACTTGCGGAGATAGAACTGTGCAGCAATACGTACTCTGGTATCAGGAATTAGGCATGGGTGACGTCAACTTAGTTGGCGGTAAAAATGCTTCTCTTGGCGAGATGATCAGCAATCTAGCTAATGCCGGTGTTCAAGTACCTGGCGGATTTGCGACTACTTCTTATGCGTTCAATGAGTTCCTTGAACAAAGTGGAGTAAACCAGAAGATTTATGACATCCTAGCAACATTGGATGTAGATGATGTCAATGCACTGGCGCAAGTAGGTGCACAGATCAGACAATGGGTTATCGATACCCCGTTCCAACCAGCTCTAGAGCAAGCGATTCGTGAAGCTTACGACAAACTTGCCGCTGAAACGAGCGATGCATCATTCGCGGTGCGTTCTTCTGCTACCGCAGAAGATATGCCAGATGCTTCTTTTGCTGGTCAGCAAGAAACCTTCTTAAACGTGAAAGGATTTGACTCAGTACTCGTGGCGATTAAGCACGTGTTCGCGTCACTCTTTAACGACCGTGCAATTTCATACCGTGTTCACCAAGGTTATGAGCACCACGGTGTTGCCCTGTCTGCCGGCGTACAACGCATGGTTCGTTCAGACAAAGCGGCATCAGGTGTGATGTTCACCATGGACACTGAATCAGGCAACAACGATGTGGTGTTTATCACTTCATCTTTCGGTCTGGGTGAAATGGTTGTTCAAGGTGCGGTAAACCCTGACGAATTCTATGTTCACAAACCCATCCTCACTCAAGGCCATAAAGCCGTTGTTCGCCGTAATATCGGTAGCAAGCTCATCCAGATGGTGTATTCCGATGATGCTTCTCACGGCAAACAAGTGAAAATTGAAGACGTTGCTGCTGAAAAACGTCGTCAATTCTCTATCAACGACGCCGAAGTGATGGAATTGGCTAAACAAGCTATGGTTATCGAAAAACACTATGGTCGTCCAATGGACATCGAGTGGGCAAAAGACGGTAACGATGGCAAACTCTATATCGTTCAAGCACGTCCAGAAACGGTTCGTAGCCGTGAAGACGTACAATTAATTGAACGTTACCACTTAAAGAGCCGTGGCGCGGTGATCTCTGAAGGTCGTGCTATCGGTCATAAAGTCGGTTCAGGTGTGGCTAAGGTATTAACTTCAATTGCTGACATGGATCAAATCCAACCTGGCGATGTGTTAGTGACCGACATGACTGACCCAGATTGGGAACCTATCATGAAGCGCGCCAGCGCCATCGTGACTAACCGTGGCGGCCGTACCTGTCACGCGGCGATTATTGCCCGTGAATTAGGTGTACCAGCAGTAGTAGGTTGTGGCGACGTGACCGACCGTATCAAGAATGGTCAGTTAGTGACGGTTTCTTGCGCCGAAGGTGATACTGGTTACATCTACGAAGGTAAGCAAGAGTTCGAAGTGGTATCTAACCGCGTCGACGCTCTGCCTCCATTACCGATGAAAATCATGATGAACGTGGGTAACCCAGATCGTGCATTTGATTTTGCTCGTTTACCAAACGAAGGTGTGGGTCTAGCGCGTTTAGAATTCATCATCAACCGCATGATCGGTATTCACCCGAAAGCGCTGCTTGAATTCAACCAACAAGACGCTGCGTTGCAGGAAGAAATCAACGAGATGATCGCAGGTTACGACTCTCCAGTTGAGTTCTACATTGCCCGCTTAGTCGAAGGTATCGCCTCAATCGGTTCTGCTTTCTATCCGAAGAAAGTGATCGTGCGTATGTCAGACTTCAAGTCTAACGAATATGCGAACTTAGTCGGTGGTGACCGTTACGAGCCAGAGGAAGAAAACCCAATGTTGGGCTTCCGTGGTGCAAGCCGTTATATCTCTGAATCATTCCGCGATTGTTTCGCGCTTGAGTGTGAAGCGATCAAACGCGTTCGTAATGAAATGGGTCTGAAAAACGTCGAAGTGATGATCCCATTCGTCCGTACTGTTAAAGAAGCCGAACAAGTGATTGGACTGCTGAAAGAGCAGGGCTTAGAGCGTGGTAAAGATGGTTTGCGCGTCATCATGATGTGTGAAGTACCGTCAAACGCGCTGTTAGCGGACCAATTCCTTGAGCACTTCGATGGTTTCTCTATCGGCTCAAACGACTTAACTCAGCTATCACTCGGCCTTGACCGTGACTCAGGCATCATCAGCCACCTGTTCGATGAGCGTAACGAAGCCGTTAAGATCCTGCTGTCTATGGCCATTAAAGCGGCTAAGGCGAAGGGCGCTTACATCGGTATCTGTGGTCAAGGACCTTCAGATCACGCTGATTTCGCCGCCTGGTTAGTTGAACAAGGCATCGATACCGTATCGTTAAACCCTGATACAGTGATTGATACTTGGTTATATTTAGCCGAAGCGCACGGTTGATCTCGGTTGTAATTTTATAAAGGTGTTAAAAAAGCCGCTTTTTAGCGGCTTTTTTTTGTTTATAATGGGCCGCATAACAATAATTGACTGAAGCCGCTCATGTTACCTCTGTTATCACACCAACAAACCTTAGAACCTGTCTATCTAGCCTATCTTGATGCCTTAGCGCAAAGTGGCTACGCCGGTGATATCGATAAGCGCTATAGCGCGCGTCTCGTGCAGGCCACGGATAACTCCGTATACCAATTTTTGCCACAGGCGGTGCTTTATCCTAAGCATCAAAAAGATATTCAAATTGCCTTGTCGCTGGCGGCAAAAGCTGAATTTGCGGGTGTGACTTTTAGTGCCAGAGGCGGCGGTACGGGCACCAATGGCCAATCACTGACCCACGGCTTGATCCTCGATGTGTCTCGCTACATGAATCGCGTATTGGAAGTGAACCCCGAGCAGGGCTGGGTACGTGTCGAGGCGGGGGTCGTCAAAGATGCGCTAAACGATGCGCTGCGTCCCCACGGTTATTTCTTCAGTCCAGATCTCTCAACCTCAAACCGTGCCACCATCGGCGGCATGATTAATACCGATGCCTCGGGCGCGGGCTCCTTAGTTTACGGTAAAACTTCTGATCACGTGCTGGCGCTGCGCAGCGTATTGATTGATGGCAGCGTGTTCGACACTCGTCCCCTCGATGCGGGACTGTTATGTAACCCCGATAACGTGAGCGATAATCCACTGGGGCAAAAACTGATTTCGGCAATTGCCGAGGTGTGCCGCGAGAAGCGTGCGCTGATCGAACAACAATTCCCTAAGCTCAATCGTTTTTTAACCGGATATGACTTAAAGAATGTCTGGAACAACGGCTTAACCCAGTTCGACCTCTCGCGCATATTAACTGGCTCTGAAGGCACGCTGGCGGTGATCACCGAAGCGAAACTCAACATTACACCACTGCCGAGTGAACGGGCGATGGTGAACATTAAGTACGATTCCTTCCAGTCCGCACTGCGCCATGCGCCATCCTTAGTGGCGGCGCGGGCCACTGTGGTCGAAACCGTGGACTCAAAAGTGCTTAACCTTGCCCGTGAGGACATTGTTTGGCATTCGGTTTCAGACCTTATTCAAGAAGTGCCGGGCAAAGTGATCGATGGCCTCAATATGGTTGAGTTTGCAGGTGATGCCGGTGAGGTGAGCGAAAAGCTTGCAGCACTCGAAGCCGTGCTGACCGAGCAAATCAGCCGTGGTGAGTGTGGTGTGGTTGGTTATCAAGTCACTCAAGATAAGGCCAGCATTGAGAAAATCTACGGCATGCGTAAAAAAGCCGTGGGCCTGCTCGGTGCTACCAAGGGACGTCGTAAACCCATTGCGTTTGCCGAAGATACCGCGGTGCCGCCCGAAATGCTCGCCGATTATATTATGGAGTTCCGTGCGCTACTCGATAGTCACAATTTGCAATACGGCATGTTTGGCCATGTGGATGCGGGTGTGTTACACGTTAGGCCTGCGCTGGATATGTGCGATGTCGAAGATGAAAAGCTGCTGAGGGTGATTTCTGACCAAGTCGCGGCGCTGACTCTCAAATATGGCGGTCTGATGTGGGGCGAGCACGGTAAGGGCGTGCGAGGCGAATACGGTCCATCGGTGTTTGGTGACGAGCTTTACGGTGTACTGCAAGACATTAAAGGCCTGTTTGACCCTGATAATCGGCTCAACCCAGGCAAATTAGTGGCGCCCAAGCAAGCGGGTGGCCTGTGTTTTGATGTTGATAGTACCAAGCGTGGCAAGTTTGACCGGCAAATTCCGGTTGAAGTGCGCGATGCTTTTCCTGATGTAATGAATTGTAACGGTAACGGTCTGTGCTTTAACTACAGCAGTTTCTCTCCAATGTGTCCGTCATTTAAAGTGACGGGGGACAGAGTTCAGTCGCCCAAAGGTCGCGCCGGCTTAATGCGTGAGTGGCTGCGTTTGCTCGAATCCGAAGGCGTCGATGTTAATGCGCTGGCCAAAGCTAAACCCTTAGGTATTTTGCAGCGCATGCAAAATACCATCAATGCGAAGCGCGATTATGATTATTCCCACGAAGTGATGGAATCGCTGAAGGGATGTTTGGCCTGTAAAGCTTGCTCGAGCCAATGTCCAGTGAAAGTGGATGTACCTAAATTTAGGGCGCAATTCTTTAATATTTATTATCAACGTTATCTGCGTCCGGCTAAAGATTATCTGGTGGCGGGCATCGAGGACAGTTTGCCTATTATGGCGGCTGCGCCAAGGCTGACCAATTTTGCCTCGCAGAATCCGCTCAGCCAATGGGTGATCAAAAAAGCTATCGGCTATGTCGATGCGCCAGCGCTGTCGGTACCGACATTAAAACAACGGCTCGATGGTCATGCGAGCCGTGGTTATGATCTGGCGGCATTGCAGGCCATTCCCGCTGATGAGCGCGCAAAATTTGTGTTAGTGGTGCAAGATCCCTTTAACAGTTTCTATGACGCAGGCTTGGTGTATCGTTTTATCCAACTGATTGAGACATTAGGATTAAAGCCCGTTTTATTACCCTTTAAACCCAATGGTAAACCGACCCATATTAAGGGCTTCTTGGATAAATTTGCTAAAATGGCGCAGTCGAGTGCAGATTTCTTAAACCAAGTGCATAAGTTAGGCATGCCTATGGTGGGCATTGATCCCGCTTTAGTGCTCTGTTATCGCGATGAATATAAAGAAATCTTAGGGGCGAATCGCGGTGCGTTTGAGGTGAAACTGGCTAATGAATGGCTCCTTGGCATTCTGCAGGATATTCCAGCTAAAGCCATGCAAGATAAACAATTTACTTGGTTTAGCCATTGTACTGAGTCTACGGTTAAACCCAATACCGCTAATGAGTGGAGCAAAATTTTCACTCACTTTGGCGCTAAATTGACGGCGGTAAATTTGGGGTGTTGCGGCATGGCGGGTACCTACGGCCATGAGGCTGAGAATCTTGAGCGTTCTAAGACCTTGTTTGATATGTCGTGGAAAGACACATTAAGCAAGATAGACGCGTCGCAGGTGTTAGTCTCGGGCTATTCATGTCGCAGCCAAGTGAAACGTTTCGCCGGTTACAAGCCAAAACATCCATTAGAGGCTTTATTGGAGCTCGTTAAGGCGTAACGCAATTTTGCCTTAGGGATTGGATAATCCCTAAGGCAATGCCACACTAAACCAGTCGTCAGGCTGGTTTTTTTATTGTCATCCCAAAACCACCGCCTCTGGCGGTGGTGATTGTCCCTTAAGGCTATAGCCTGAATAACGCCCATGTTAAAAGAGACCTTCTTATTCACCACAAGTAAGAGGAAACGAGAAACATGG
>NZ_NHRI01000036.1:0-4135 GCF_003129585.1 Shewanella sp. BC20
TTGGTGACAATAGCATTGTGGTCCCACCTGATCCCATCCCGAACTCAGAAGTGAAACGCAATCGCGCCGATGGTAGTGTGGGGTCTCCCCATGTGAGAGTAGGTCATCGCCAAGCGCCTAATTAAACAATGAAGCCAGCTGTATAAGCTGGCTTTTTTGTTTTTCGTATTTGGCATTTGGCGTTCTTAACTGTCACTTCCACTGTTGTTTTTACTCTTGTTCAAGATCTTGCTTCATTACTTATCTGCTTTTACCGATCTACCTCAGTTTGCTGCAATTCTAGGGTGAAGCGTTTACAATGTCGCTTTTGTCGCGGCAGAACATCACCATGTCTTTTCCATATTCGCTAAAGCCGTTTAATACTTTTGGCGTGGATCAATCTTGCTTATCCATGATTGAAGCCCATTCTAAGGCAGAGCTGCAATCGACCTGCTTATCCTTATATCAGTCTAAGCGACCTATGCTTGTCCTCGGCGGCGGCAGCAATATCGTATTCACCGATGATTTTAATGGCACCGTAGTGCGTGTGTTGACTAAGGGTATTTCCTGCTCTGAAGATGACTCTCACTTTTACCTTGCCGTTGAGGCGGGTGAGAACTGGCATGAATTAGTTCAGTTCAGCTTAAATCAGAATATGCCAGGTCTTGAGAACTTAGCGCTTATCCCTGGCACTGTTGGTGCAGCACCGATCCAAAACATCGGCGCCTATGGTGTAGAGCTTTGCGATATTTGTGATTGGGTCGAATATCTGGATCTCGAGTCAGGTAACTTGCTAAAGCTTACAGTCGATGAGTGTAAGTTTGCCTATCGGGAGTCGATATTTAAAGGCAGCTTACGCGACAAAGCTGTGATTACCGCCGTTGGTTTGCGCCTCCCTAAAGCTTGGCAACCGAAATTGGCCTATGGTCCGTTGCAATCATTTAACGCTGAGACGGTGACCCCAAGGGAGATTTTTGAGCGTGTCTGTGAGGTGAGGAGCGAAAAGCTACCCAACCCTGAAGAACTCGGTAATGCAGGTAGCTTCTTTAAGAATCCTATCGTAAGCGCGGCGACTTATATGCAGCTTGCTGCGCGTTTCCCGAGTATTGTCGGTTATGCTCAACCCACTGGAGAGGTTAAACTGGCTGCGGGTTGGCTGATTGAGCACGCGGGTCTTAAGGGCTTTGCCCTTGGGAACGCGGGAGTGCATGCGAAGCAAGCCTTAGTATTAGTCAATTTAGGCCATGCAACTGGCCAAGATATTTGTCGATTAGCATTACATGTTATTACGCGAGTGAATGAGGTATTTGGCGTTAAGTTAGAAGCCGAGCCAAGAATTATGGGATTAACAGGGGAGACGAGTCTCGATGTCTGATAACTGGATGAGAAAACGCGAAATACTGGGATTACTGTCGAGCGAACATTTTGTCTCGGGTGAAGAGTTGGCGACACAACTGGGTATTTCTCGTGCGGCGGTGAGCAAGCATGTCGATGCTTTGGAAGACTATGGCGTGGCGATTTACAGTGTCAAAGGTCGTGGTTACAAATTAGCGAACCCCATCTCTCTTATCGACTCGACTCGGTTAATTCAGTCGATTGATAATCGTTGCTTTTATTTTGATGAGATCCCAAGCACCAACGGTTTTATGTTAAGCCATACGGGTGAGCTTAAGAGTGGCGACCTGTGTGTCGCGGAATACCAGTCGGCAGGACGAGGTCGCCGTGGCCGTACTTGGGTTTCTCCCTATGGGCATCATTTATATTTCTCGCAGTTTTGGTCATTCCCCCAAGGGATGGCGCAGGCAATGGGCTTAAGCCTTGTTGTGGCTTGTAGCTTAGTCGAGGTATTGAAGTCCTTTGGCGTGGATAATATCGGCGTGAAATGGCCAAACGATATTTACCTTAATTATAAAAAGCTTGCTGGAATTTTAATTGAGATGTCAGGTCAGGCGGATAGCGAGTGCCAATTGATCATTGGTATTGGTGTCAACATGGCCATGTCGGAAGACCAAGGAAAAAGTATAGATCAGCCTTGGAGCGATCTATCCGCCTTAGCGACTATGCCAAATAAAACGGATCTCGTGATTGCGCTGCAAAAGCAGCTTAAGAAAGATATTCAACTATTTGAGCGCGAAGGATTAGCAGCATTCAAAATGCGTTGGCAAGCGGCTGATTTATTCTATGGCAAAGAGATCCGTCTACTCATGGGTGAAAATCATGTTGAGGGTATTTGCCGCGGCGTCGACGAACAGGGTGCAGTAGTACTTGAAACCGCCGATGGCACACAGGCATACATCGGCGGCGAAATCAGTTTAAGGCCGAGATAGGCTATTTGCGCAGCAATACGTGGGACATCAAGTGATCCTGGCCTTTTTGCAGGATCAGATGTGCCCGCTCTCTTGTCGGCTGGATATTGAGTTGTAAATTGGGGCCGTTGATAGTGTCCCAAATCTTCGCCGCAATCACATTCGCCTCATCATCTGTTAGGCTGGCGTAGTGATGGAAATACGACTTTTCATCACTAAAGGCGCCTTTACGGAATTGCAAAAAGCGCTCCTGATACCACTGCTTTAATAAGTGCTCTTCGGCATCGACGTAAATAGAGAAGTCGACAAAGTCGGAGACGAAAGGGCGGCGTATATCTACCGGTGAATCTAAACCAGTTTGCAGTACATTAAGCCCTTCAAGGATCAAAATATCGGGCTGAGAAACCGTTTGATGCTGGCCGCGAATACGATCGTAAGTCACGTGGGAATAGATAGGCGCATTCACATGGGCCTGCCCGGATTTTACCGCCGAAATAAATTCGACCAACATCTTCATGTCGTAACTTTCAGGAAAGCCTTTACGCTGTAAAAGGCCCTTGCGCTTTAAGTCGGCCAAAGGATACAGAAAACCATCGGTAGTCACTAAATCGACCTTAGGATGCTCAGGCCAGTGGCGCAGCAATGCTTGTAAAATACGCGCTGTGGTACTTTTGCCCACCGCAACGCTGCCAGCGATACTAATGATATAAGGGCTGCTCGAGGGTTTTTGGCCAAGAAACTCATCCAAGACTAAGCCACGTTGTTGCTTCGATTTTACGATGAGATTGAGTAACCGGCTGAGAGGCAAGTAAATATCGGTTACTTCAGAGAGGGAAACCTTCTCATTAATACCTCGCAAATTTTCCAAGTCTTGTTCACTCAGTGTCATTGGCACTGCGTCCCGTAAAACAGACCATTGCGCGCGCTCAAAGGCAAGATAGAGTGCTTTTTGAATTGGATTTTTTGACGTCATTGGCTTTCCTCGGCTTAGGGATCGCACAGTACACCATGACTTAAGTATCGACAATATAAAATCTATTCTCGATGCCCCGTTTGTTTGTCTCGCTTGAGTATTCGCAGAATAATTGCACGACAGCCTAGGTTTAAGTGTAAAAAAGCATCATTTGATTGCTTTTTTTAAACAAATCGTCGATTTTTGCTTGCACTTGGGCACACATTTACCTAATATCCCGTTCCGAAATGATTTGCCGGCATAGCTCAGTTGGTAGAGCAACTGACTTGTAATCAGTAGGTCCCGAGTTCGACTCTTGGTGCCGGCACCATTTTACTGGAGGGGTTCCCGAGTGGCCAAAGGGATCAGACTGTAAATCTGACGGCTCCGCCTTCGAAGGTTCGAATCCTTCTCCCTCCACCATTTTCTAGGTAGTTAGGTAGCCTTAGTTAGGTTGCGCGGGCATCGTATAATGGTATTACTCCAGCCTTCCAAGCTGATAACGCGGGTTCGATTCCCGCTGCCCGCTCCAAATTTAGTTGCTGATATGGCTCAGTTGGTAGAGCACACCCTTGGTAAGGGTGAGGTCGGCAGTTCGAATCTGCCTATCAGCACCAGCCTTTCTAAATTAAGCTCCTATACCTAAATAATCGGTTCGATGTCATTTATATGCATCGGATTTTTTCTATATGTATGTTTTCATCACCAAGACTCTTGGATTGAGGCAATACCATGGCAAAAGCTAAATTTGAACGTAATAAGCCCCATGTTAACGTGGGCACCATCGGTCACGTTGACCATGGTAAAACCACTCTGACTGCAGCTATCTCTCACGTACTGGCTAAGACCTACGGTGGCGAAGCTAAAGACTTCTCTCAAATCGATAACGCTCCAGAAG
>NZ_NHRI01000037.1:0-2160 GCF_003129585.1 Shewanella sp. BC20
TGTCGGATAGGCGACACCTGTTACCAAGTGCCGCCCTCCTAAGAACCGTACGTGCAACTTTCACTGCATACGGCTCAAGCCTCCACGAAGGCATTAAGATAATACCCAGCAACTTACAACGCAGTTTGGACGGGTTCCAACCAAGAGTTACGACTTCCTTTCTCCCGCCTTAGCTTTCTAAAATACTCAGAAAATTGGGGGTCATAAGGCGTTGCCGCACTTCTGATTTTCACATGTCGCACTATCGGCGTATGGGCGATTTGCACAAGGTTAAACTGACAGTCCATATCAGCGACTTTGTTCCAACCGTGAAATTGCCATTGGCCTTGGCGGTTTATGAAATATTTGAACGCTACCCACCGCTTTCCTTTAGTGGGATGACGTCTCACTGCCCAGTGCCATAGTGTCTGGAATAGTTTGTAACTCACATAGCCGAAAGTTTGCTTAGCTACAACATGGCGATAATAGTTCGCCCAGCCGCGCAACTTCGGATTCATCAGTCTGATGAGATCGTTAGTTGATGTCGTGCCGTGTGTTTTGATGAGTGTTCGCATGTTACCTAAGAATGACAGCGCATTGGATTTACTCGGTTTGATGAGTAATTTCCCTTTGTATTTCCTGAGATTAAAACCTAGAAAATCAAATCCATCATTGATATGAGTGACATGGGTTTTCTCTTCCGATAGCGTTAGTCCTCTTTCTGCTAAGAAGCGTGCAATCAGCGGTTTGATTTCGTTTACTAGCACTTCCTTTGAAGATCCAGTAACGACGAAATCGTCTGCATATCCGATAAAGTTAACGTTGCAGCCTTTACGGCGGGCCGTGGCTTTAAGGAGTTGTTCCAGTCCTGAGAGGGTGAGTAACATCAATGTCGGTGAGATGATCCCACCTTGGGGTGTTCCCTCATCGGTTCTGTAGAATAACCCTTTGTCCATAAAGCCACATTCCAGCCATTGTCTTAGCATTTTCTTGTCTAGCGCTATGTTGTCGATAAGCCATTGGTGGCCAATCTTGTCAAAACACGCTTTGATATCACCCTCAAGGACCCATTCGCTAGAATACCTTTGGCTCAGACATAGGAAGCACTGAGCGATTGCATCAGCAGTGCTTCGATGAGGCCGAAAGCCATAGCTATTTGGGTCTGCGACAGTCTCTGATATCGGCTCTAAAGCAAGTAAATGCAGCGCTTGTTGCGCCCTATCTATCATGCAGGGGATACCGAGTGGTCTGAGTTTGCCATTTTTCTTGGGGATGTAGATACGCTTGAGAGGTTTGGCTTGATACGCTTTCCGTTTCAGTTGCTTAACCGCTGCAATACGGCGAGCATCTGTGTTCCAGATGACGCCATCTATTCCAGGTGTCTTACAGCCTTTGTTTTGTGAAACACGCTTAACCGCAAGGAGTTTTGCGGAGCGTGAGTGAGTCAATACCCATTGCAGGGCTTTCACCTTGCCTTGTTTACCTTCTCTTGTTGCCTTTGCAATACGCATCTGAAGCTTTAATACAAGCGACTCAGCGGCCTTCCAGTCAATGGATTGCCACGGGTTGCTGTCGAGGGAGGCACTGATTTCATGAGAAACCATCATTTGCGTTTCGCCTTAAATAAAGTTCTTCAAACTCTTTCGCAATGGGAGACCAGTCGGAAGTGGGCTCACTTTCGTGCCAGACAGTCGCCTGTATCTGCATCATTACAATGCAGCCTTTGCTTTTTCCAACATCCTATACCTGCACCGCCATCGGCTATATTGGCTTTCCCAGAGGGAGCGATACAGGCTTACCGTGTTCCGTATGTCGCGCAATGTCAGGTTAGATGCCCGCTATGGTGCGGAGAGTTCAATGATCACGAAAGAGCATGGGGCAATCTCTTTCCGACTCTCTTGCCTTTTGGCTACAGCGTATTAACCACTTCCGCTGTTTCAACGTATAACGCGCCTTATGCGGATTCACTTATGTTCATCATACTGACTACCTAGCACTCACCCGATTTGTGGTTATCAGGAGGATCGTCTTCTCACGATTTAGATCCCGATTGGTGCATACCAACCTTCGTTACATTGTCAGAGCCGCTACTTTATTCAGGCTCCTAGGTTCATCTGGTGATACAGATGGTTCACTCATTAAGCGGTGAACAGCACTTCATACGACTTCACGTCGCACGCC
>NZ_NHRI01000039.1:0-1381 GCF_003129585.1 Shewanella sp. BC20
CATATATGGACCCATCCGGTTTGCAAGACATTCGATAGCGATTTTGAGAAGAGTTCATTGCACCCATATATCCGGCCTGTTGTTGAGGGATCTCTCTGGCCCTGATGGATATCTGCTTCTACTGCCCTTATCATCCTTGCGGCTTCATTATGAGCCTATGCCCGACTAAGGTTTTCAGTAGATCAGTCTGACTGTCTCATCATCAATTCAAGTGTCTTAGCAACTTACTGGTTGGTTAATTATTAACGTTTATTGTATCTATTCAGCACTATACTGGAAGTCGATATTCTTCGTCATGTGCCGCGATAACCCATGCCATTCTGGCGAGTTTATTGGCGACGGCCACACAGGCTCGGTTAAAGCCTCGGCGCTCTGCTAACTGGATTGCCCAGCAACTAAACTTATCTTGCTTATTCTGGCTGTGTTGCAACACCGCTCTGGCGCCGTGAATGAACAGGGTGCGTAAATACGCATTTCCCCGTTTGCTTATTCCAAGGAGGTTGTCTTTACCTCCACTGCTGTGTTGCTTGGGAACCAAGCCACACCAAGCTGAAAAGTGCCTACCATTAGTGAAATCTTTACCATCACCGGCGGCGGCATAAAAGGCGGTAGCGGTGACAGGACCAATACCTGGGATAGTCTCTAAACGCTGGCAAATCACATTGTTTTTAGTTTCAGTGAGTACTTTGGCATCACAACCCTTAAGCCGTTTTTCTATATCACTAAACTCTTCATATAACTGATAAAAAATGGCCCGACCTTTGGTGGTCAGCGCATTGGTTTCATCCGCTAAAATATCTGGGAACTGTACTTTAAAAGCCGATTTACTTTTGGCTATCACGATGCCGTATTCTGCTAACATGCCTCGCACTTGGTTGATTAAGGCAGTTGATTGCTTAGTTAATCGTTCGCGCATTCTGTGGAGCAGTTGCACATCTTGCTGCTCGACGCTTTTGGGTTTTACAAATCGCATATTGGGTCGCTGCGCAGCTTCGGCGATGGCTAAGGCATCGTTGTAGTCATTTTTGTTACCTTGCCGAAAAGGCACGACAAATTGAGGAGCAATTAACTTGACGCTGTGGCCCAACAGCTCAAATTCTCTGGCCCAGTAATTTGCGCCACTGCAGGCTTCCATCACAATCAGACAAGGCTCAATTTGAGCGAGAAAGGGAAGCAAGTCTTTGCGTCTAAGCATTTTCTTTTTAATTAACTTACCTGCTTTATCGACACCAACAGCATGAAAAACAGACTTTGCGATATCTAAACCGATTGTAGTAATCTTCATAGGTGGACCCGTCCTCTTTCTGATGAGTTTTAGCGACTACATCGTGGCCCATTGCGAGGCCGATTTAAAGTGGATGGGTCCATTCCATTATCCATG